>JANNGJ010000108.1:0-31314 GCA_031403815.1 Burkholderiales bacterium
CGAAATCCGGCGCCTGATCGGCAAGGTCGAGCAGAAGGGCCTGACCCTGGTGCCGCTGGATCTGCACTACAAGGGCGGCCTGGTGAAGGCCACCATCGCCCTGGCCAAGGGCAAGGCCGAGCACGACAAGCGCAACACCGAGAAGCAGCGCGACTGGGACCGTGAAAAGGGACGACTGATGAGACACAAAGTCTCATCGGGCCCGAAGGGCTGAGCGGCGAAACCGATCAACGTCCGTTTCGCGCGCAGCGCAAACGGACCGCCTGATGCGGCACAAGGTCAGCGCGAAAGCCTGATCAGGCGCCCAGCGCCACCAAGGCCTGCGCGCAGTCGGCGATCAAGTCATCGACCGCCTCGAAACCGAGCGAGAAACGCACCACCGTGCCGCGCCAGGCCGGCTGGCTGCGCATCGGCGCCAGGTTGTAGGGCAGCACCAGGCTCACCGGCCCGGCCCAGGAGCTGCCGATGCGAAACAGCGTCAACGCATCGACGAAAGCATCGACCTGCGCCGTGGTGTAACGCTCATCGAAAACCACCGAGAACAAGCCAGCGGCGGCGCTGCACAGCGTCTGCCAATGGTCGTGGCCTGGTGAGCCCGGCAAGGCCGGGTGCAGCACCTGCGCGATTTCGGGGCGCGCGGCCCACCATTGCGCCAGGGCGCGAGCCGCGCGGTCCTGCGCCGCGTAGCGCAGGTGGATCGTCGGCAACGAACGCAGCACGGCCTCGGCGTCGTTGCCACCCACGCCCCAGCCCATGCGCATGTGGGTGTACTTCAATTGCAGGTGCAAGGCCTCGTCGCGTGTCGTCACCGAGCCCATCAGCACGTCGCCGCCACCCGAGGGGTACTTGGTCAGCGCCTGGATCACGATGTCGGCGCCCAAGCCGTCGCCGACGTCGAAGCCATTGAAGGCCAGGCCGGCGCCCCAGGTGTTGTCCAGCGCAGTCAGCACGCCGCGGGCTTTCGCCATGGCCAGCAAGGCGCGCAGGTCGGGGAACTCCATCGTGATCGATCCCGGCGGCTCGATCCACAGCAGCTTGGTCGCCGGGCCGATCGCCTGCGCCAGGCTGGCCGGGTCCAACGGGTCGTAGATGCGGTGCGTGATGCCCCAGCCGGCCAACTCGCCGGCGGCCAGCGCCTTGTTCGGCCCGTACACGTTGTCGGGGATCAGCACTTCGTCGCCGGCTTTGAGCAGCGACATGTCCACCAGGGTGATCGCCGCCAGGCCGCTGGGCACCAGCAGCGTTTGCAACCCGCCTTCGAGCGTGGCGATGCGCTCCTCGAGCAGGAAGGTCGTGGGTGTGCCGTGCAGACCGTAGGTGTAGCCGGCCTTGGACTTCCAGTCGCGCGCGCGCATCGCGGCGGCGTTGGCGAAGTACACCGTCGAGGCCTTGTACACCGGCGGCTGCGGCGAATCGAAGCCCGTGGGCGCGCGGTAGGCGTGGTGGATCAGCCCGGTGCTGGGGTCGTGGTCTTCCATCATCAAATCGGCATCGCAATCAGGTCATGGCCCTCGCTGGCGAGGATCTTGGCACGCGTGAACTCGCCGACCTTCAACACCTTGCTGGCCTTCTCGGGCGGCAGCAGGCGCACCGTGCCGTCGATTTCCGGTGCGTCTGCATAGCTGCGGCCGACGCCGCCCTTGCGGCCCAGCGCCGGCGCACTGTCGATCAACACTTGCATGGTCGCGCCGATGCGGCGTTGCAGCCGCGCCGCCGAGGCCGCCTCGGCCACAGCCATGAAGCGCGCGCGGCGCGCTTCACGCACTTCGGTGGGCAAGGCGCCTGGCAGCTCGTTGGCGGTGGCGCCCTTCACGGGGGAATAGGCGAAGCAGCCGGCGCGGTCAATCCCGGCCTCGGCGACGAATTGCAGCAGGTGCTCGAACTCGGCCTCGGTCTCGCCCGGAAAGCCGGCGATGAAAGTGCTCCGCACCACCAGTTCGGGGCACAGCTCGCGCCAGCGCGCCAGGCGCTCCAGGTTCTTCTCGCCGCTGGCCGGTCGCTTCATGCGTCGCAGCACATCGGGGTGCGAATGCTGGAAGGGCACATCCAGGTAGGGCAGCACGCGGCCCGTGGCCATCAGCGCCAGCACCTCGTCAACGTGCGGGTAGGGATAAACATAGTGCAAGCGCACCCAGGCCCCATGCACCGCCGCGATCTCGCCAAGCTTCTCGCACAACTCGAACATGCGCGTCTTGACGGGTTTTCCGTCCCAAAATCCGGTGCGGTACTTGACATCGACACCGTAGGCGCTGGTGTCCTGGCTGACCACAAGCAACTCCTTCACGCCCGATTCGAACAGGCGTTGCGCTTCGCCGAGCACATCGCCGATCGGCCGCGACACCAGGTCGCCGCGCATCGAGGGGATGATGCAGAAGGTGCAGCGGTGGTTGCAGCCTTCGCTGATCTTCAAGTACGCATAGTGGCGTGGCGTGAGCTTGATTCCCTGTGGAGGGACCAGATCGATGAAGGGATCATGGGGCTTGGGCAGGTGCAGGTGCACCGCGTCCATCACTTCCTGCGTCGCGTGCGGCCCCGTCACGGCCAGCACCTTGGGGTGGATCTGGCGCACCAGGTTCGCCCCGCTGCCGTCGTCGGCCGCCTTGGCGCCCAGGCAGCCGGTGACGATGACCCGCCCGTTCTCGGCCAAGGCCTCGCCAATCGTGTCCAGGCTCTCCTTCACCGCCTCGTCGATGAAGCCGCAGGTGTTGACGATCACCAGGTCAGCGCCGGCAAAGCTCTTGCTGGTGACGTAGCCCTCGGCGCTGAGCTGGGTCAGGATCAGCTCGGAATCGGTCAGGGCCTTGGGGCAGCCAAGGGAGACGAAGCCGACTTTGGGCGGCGCGGTGGTGACTTCGGGTTTCATGGGCGGGATTGTCCCGCATGGCCGCCGTGTCTATTTTTTCGGCGCCCCAAACCCCGCCATTGGAAACAGCCCACCTGCCTGCGTGCCCATCTGCTCTTGCATCTGCGCAAACAGCTTCTTCGATTGCTCCAGGTAGCCGCCCATCAGACCTTGCATCATCGGCGCCTGGCCGCTGACGAACTGGGTCCACATCTCGGGGGTGAAGTGCTTCGGGTCGTACAGGCCCTTGGACTGGTCGGCAAAGCGCGACTGCAGGTCGGTGAAGGTCTGCACGTTCTGCTCAAGGTAGCTGCCCATCACGCCCTGCATGGCGTGGCCGTAGAAGCGGATGATCTGGGCCAGCGACTCGGTCGAGAACATCGGCGCGCCGGTGCTCTCTTCCTCCAGAATGATCTGCAGCAGGATGCTGCGCGTCAGGTCGTCGCCGCTCTTGGCATCGCGCACTTCGAAGGCCTGGCCGTCGAGCACCATCTGCTTGACGTCGGCCAGCGTGATGTAGCTGCTGGTCTGGGCGTCGTAGAGGCGCCGGTTGGGGTACTTCTTCAACACGCGAACCGCGGTCGGGGCTGCCGTGGCCGGCTCGGGGGCGGGTTTGCTGGGGCGGCTGCGACGGGCGCTGGACATGGTGGCGTTGGCTCCATCGACAAAGGCTGACAGCGATTCTAGGAGCCCGCTGTTTGCGGGCTGCTGCGGGGTTTACCCGGGCGCAGACGACCACAGCACGGCGGGCGTTGCGGGCGGCGGCTGTTCACTCACGCTGATCGCAGCCAGCACGTGATCACGCGCGGCGATGGCTTGCGTGCGGTTGCGCGCATGCACCCGCGCCAGCACGCTGCCGGCCTGCACGGGCGCACCCAGCGCCAGCACCTGCGACAGGCCGACGCGGGCATCGACGGCATCGCTTGCGCGCAGTCGCCCTCCTCCGAGCGCCACCACGCTCAGGCCGATGGCCCGGGTGTCCATCGCAGCGACGAAGCCACTGGTGGGCGCCAGCACGTCGAGCTGCACCGGCGCGCGCCCTTGCGCCACAAAGCGCGGCGCCAGCACGTTCTTCGGCCCACCCAGGCCCGCCACCATGCGTGCAAACCGTTCGGCAGCGTCACCGCGGTCGAGCGCGGCCTGCGCACGGCGCTCGGCGTCGGCCAGGTTCGGCGCCAGGCCCGCCAACGCCAGCATCTGCGCTGCCAGGGCCAGGGTGACCTCGCGCAGGCGCGGGGCCTGGTTGCGACCGGTCAGGAAGTCGATCGCCTCGTGCAATTCCAAAGCATTGCCCACCGTATGGCCGAGCACCTGGTTCATGTCGGTGATCAAGGCCCGAGTCGGCAGCCCAGCGCCCGCCGCCACCTGCACCAGGCTGTCGCCCAAGCGGCGCGCTTGGGCCAGCGTGGTGCAAAACGCGCCGTTGCCGACCTTCACGTCCATCACCAGCGCTTCGAGCCCCGCGGCAAGCTTCTTCGACAAGATGCTGGCGGTGATCAGCGGCACCGATTCGACGGTGGCCGTGACATCTCGAATCGCATACAGGCGCCGATCGGCCGGTGCCACGCGCGCGCTGGCGCCGACGATGGCGCAGCCGGCATCGCGCAGCACGCGCGTGAGCTGGCTGCGGCTGGGCGCCACGTTGTAGCCGGCAAGACTCTGCATCTTGTCGAGCGTGCCGCCCGTGTGGCCGAGGCCACGTCCGCTGACCATGGGCACCACGCCGCCGCAGGCCGCGACGATGGGCGCCAGCATCAAGCTGACCTTGTCGCCGACGCCGCCGGTGGAGTGCTTGTCGACGATGGGGCCCTGCAGGCCGGCACGGGACCAGTCGAGCACGTCGCCGGACAGGGTCATGGCACGCGTCAGGGCGACGCACTCGGCCTGCCGCATGCCCTTGAGTAGCACCGCCATCGCCATGGCCGCCACCTGGCCCTCGCTCCAGCGTGCCGCACCGCGCCCGCTCAGGCCGTTGACGAAAGCCTCGATCTGGGCCGCATCGAGTGCGCCACCGTCGCGCTTGACGCGGATGACTTCGGCCGGCAGCACGGTTCAGTAGGCCGTGGTGGGCGTGGCCGCGGCAGCGTCGGCGGCCTGGCCTGACAGCACCCGTTCGATGTCGCCGAGCAAGCCGCTGGCACCGAAGCGCAGCCTGGCTGCACACAAGGCCGACGGACCCAGGATGTCTTGCACGAGGGCGCTGTAGCCGGCTGCGTCGGCAACGCTGCGCACCCCGCCCGCGGCCTTGAAGCCAACCCTGGCACCCTGCGGATGCGCAGCAATGGCCTGCAGCATCAGGCGCGCGGCTTCGTGCGAGGCGCCATGCGCTGTCTTGCCGGTGCTGGTCTTGAGGAAATCCACGCCCGCGTCCAGGCCAATGGCGCAGGCCTGGCGAATCGCGTCCGCCGACGGCAGTTCGCCCGATTCGATGATCAGCTTCAAGTGGCGCCCCGGGCAAGCCTCGCGCACCGCGGCGACCAACTGCGCCGCCTCGGCCGCACGCCCGTCGAGCATGGCGCGCCAGGGCAGGACCAGATCGACCTCGTCGCCGCCGGCCGCGACGATGCTGCGCGCATCGGTCAGCGCTCGTTCGACATCGAGGGCGCCTTCCGGAAAATTCGCCACGGCCGCCACAGCGACTTCGCGCGGCAAAGCTGCCCGCGCCTGCGCAACGAAGCGCGGCCAGACACACACCGCCGCCACCGCGCCCCAAGGCGTGACCGCGCGCTGGCAAAGCAAGGCAATGGCCTGGGCGTCGTCGCTGTCGTTCAGGCTGGTCAGGTCCAGGCAGGCCAGCGCAACCCGGGCGTCTTGATGCAGCGGCATCAGCGGCGCACCACGTCGGCGGGTGGCGTGAAGTCGGCGGCCCTGATGGGGCTGCGTGCGGCCAGAAAGGCGCGCATCACGTCGGCATCGGTGAAGCCGGTGTTGACATGGCCCGGGTGGTCGGACAACTTCGGGTAGCCGTCACCACCGCCAGCCGTGAAGTTGTTGATCGCCAGCCGGTACTCGCGCCGTGCATCGATCGGCTGGCCGCCGACCTTGGCCTCCTTCAACACGCCGCCCTCGATCTGCATCTGCACGCCCACGGTCTGCGGGAAGGCACCCGAGCCGGGCGTCATCTTGGCCACCGCCTCCAGGTACTTCAGCAACTCGGCACCCGTCAGGCGTACCAGCGAAATCTGGTTGCCGAAGGGCTGCACCTTGAGCACATCGCGGTAAGTGAGCTTGCCCTCGGGCAGGGAATCGCGCACCCCGCCTGCGTTCATGATGGCCAGGTCAGCGCCGGTGCGCTCCTGCATCGAGCGCGCAATCATCAGGCCCAGGTTGGTCGGCTGCGCCCGCACGCGGTTGCGGTCGCCATCGAACACGCCGACGGCCTCACCCACCGGCAGGGTCAGGCGCGCGGCGCCGTTGTCCTGGAAGGGCTTGAGGAAGTCGCGCACCGCCGCGTCTTCGGCAATGCGCTCGGTGAAGACCTTGCGCGTGCCGTCAGCCTGGCGCTGCGACAGGTTGACGGGCAGTAATTGGTACTTCAGCAGTTCGACCTTGCCAGCATCGATGACGAAATCGGCACGGCCGACGTACTTGCCCCACTCGTGCGCCTGCACGATCCAGGTGCCGTTCTGGCGATCCGGCGCGCAGGGCTGGCCGGGCACATAGGCGTCAACGCGCTTGTTCTCGGCGCTCATGCAGACCGGGTTCTGGCTGTGGCCGCCAACGATCAGATCCAAGCCCCTGCCAGCCGGCAGAGCGCGCGCCATCTCGACATCGCCGGGCGCGTTGACGCCGCTCTTGCCGTCGGTGAAGTGACCCATGTGGGTGGCGGCGATCACCATGTCGGCACGGCCAGCGCCGCGCAGTTCAGGCAGCAGTTTGGCGGCCTCCTCGGCGGGTTTGCGGAACTCGACGTTGACGATGTTGGCCGGCATCACCATCTTGTGCGTGTCCTCCGTCGTCAAGCCCATCACCGCAATGCGGTAGCCGCCGCGCTCGAACACGCGGTAGGGCTCGTACAGACGCTGGCCCGTGGTCTTGTTGTAGATGTTGGCTGCCAGCAGGGGGAAGCTGGCCCATTGACGCTGCTTCTCCAGTACCGCCAGGGGCTTGTCGAACTCGTGGTTGCCGATCGCCGAGGCGTCGTAGCCGAGCAGGTTCATGCCCTTGAAGTCGGGCTCGGCATCTTGCAGGTCGCTCTCGGGCACGCCGGTGTTGATGTCACCGCCGTCGAGCAGCAGCAAATGGCCACCGGCCGCGGCCACCTCGGCGCGGATGCGGTCGATCAGGGTCTTGCGCGCGGCCAGCCCGTACTCGCCGTCGCTGTTGGGCCAGAAGCGGCCGTGGTGGTCGTTGGTGTGCAGCACCGTCAGCTTCAAGGGCGCGCGCGGCGCCGGTGTCAGCGCGCAGCCGGCGAGCAGGGCCGCGGTGGTGGCAGCAATCCAGTGTCGAGTCGTGATCATGGCGCAGGCTCCTTCGGGTGTCAGATCATGCCAAGGCGCCAGCCAGCGCGGCCAAAAACTTCGCTGCAGGCTCGGCCGCAGCTTGCGCTGCCGCAAGGGTCTGGGCATGGCTGAGCGGCTCGGCGTCCAGGCCGGCGGCCAGGTTGGTGATGAGGGACAGGGCCAGCACCTTCATGCCGGCATGGCGCGCCAGAATGGTTTCGGGCACCGTGCTCATGCCCACCGCGTCGGCACCCAGGCTGCGCAGCATGCGAATCTCGGCCGGCGTCTCGAACTGCGGGCCGAGCATCCAGGCGTACACACCTTCGTGCAGGGTCTGGCCAAGTCGCTGCGCAAGCGCGTGGGCCTTGGCACGCAGCGTCGGGTCGTAGGCATCGCGCAGATCGACAAAGCGCGACGACCCCGGCTCGCCGTGCAGCGGCGTGCGCTGCACCATGTTGAGGTGGTCGTTGATCAGCATCAGCGAGCCGGTGCCGGCCGCCGGATTCAGGCTGCCGGCCGCGTTGGTCAGCACCAGGGTGCCCACGCCGAGCGCGACCAAGGTGCGGATCGCCCCCTTCATGGCATCGGCGCGGCCGTCTTCGTAGGTGTGCTGGCGCCCTGCCAGCACTGCCACCTCGGCGCCGCCCAGGCGGCCCAGTGTGAGCAGGCCGGCGTGACCGGCCACGCCGACCGCAGGAAAGGCGGGCAGTTCGGCATAAGGAATCTTCGCCGGCTCATCGACATGCGCCACCACGTCTTGCCAGCCCGAGCCGAGCACGATGCCCACTCGCGGCGTGCGCTGCGGTGCGCGCCCCCGGATGGCAGCGGCGCTGCGCTCGATGTCTTGTGCAAGGGTCATTTCAGATGCTCCACCTTGGCTCGCACGACCTGCGACGCATGAAACTGGCTACGGCTTGCGGCCCGAAGCGGCCGAAAGCCGCTTCGGGCCGAGGCCCGTTCTTGCTGCTCCCCCGAGCCCCCTCCGAGAAGGGGCTCCAGCATGACATCGGGGCCGGCCTTGCGGCCGGCGTCTCGTTCGAGGCCCGGTGCGTCCGAATGGTGCCGGGGGGTACGACGTTCGGTCGGCCCCCAGGCCGACTCGTCGAACGAACTGGAGCCCCCTCCCGGAGGGGGCTCGGGGGAGCGGTGCACAGGGCCGCCCGGCCCGAAGCGGCTTTCGGCCGCTTCGGGCCGTCAGGCGACAGCGGCCAACGGCGTATCACGTCAGATGCTCCGGCCCGAAACTCGCCGGCAACAGCTCGCCGAGCGTGAAGCGCGCGCGCAGCGTCGTCATGTCGCCGACGACCACCGGCACCCCGTCGGCCGCGAACTCGCGCAATTTCTGGCGACATCCGCCGCACGGCGTGACCAGACCACTGCCCTCGCCCACCACGGCCACTGCGGTGACGCGCCGCCCGCCCGCCAACACCAGATGACCGAGCGCCACCGCCTCGGCACACAGACCCTGCGGGTAGGCGGCGTTCTCGACATTGCAGCCGGCATGGATACGGCCCTGCTCGTCCTGCAGCGCCGCGCCGACCGCGAAACGCGAGTACGGCGCGTGGGCATAGGCGCGCGCCGCCCGCGCGGCTTCCAGCAAATCATCGAAGTCCACTCAGCGCTCCTTGATGTAGGGCACGCCAAGCGCCTTGGGCGCGTAGGCGTGGCCGATGAAGCCCGCCAGCAACACGACGGTCAACACATAGGGTAGCGCCTGGATCGCCTGCACCGGCACCGCACCGCCGCCCAGCAGCGCGGGCAACACGGCGCCCTGCATGCGGATGGCCACGGCATCGAGGAAGCCGAACAACAGGCAGGCCAGGCAGGCCCCGACCGGGTGCCACTTGCCGAAAATCATCGCCGCGATGGCCATGTAGCCACGCCCGGCCGTCATGTTCGGGATGAACTGCGGGTTCTGCGCCAGCACCAAAAAGCAGCCAGCCAAAGCCGCCAACACACCGTTGCCCGCTAGCGCGAGGTAACGCAGGCCGAGCACCGACACCCCCGCGGCGTCAACCATGGCCGGGTTCTCGCCCGTGGCGCGCAAGCGCAGGCCCAGGCGGGTGCGGTAGAGCAGCCACCACACCACGCCGACCAGCAGCAAGGCGATATAGACCAGCGCACTGTGGCCGAGCAAGCCGATGCCGATCACCGGCCCAATCAGCGGCACCTGGCGCAGGGTCTCCGCCAGGTCGGTGAACCACAGGCCCATGCGCACCGCGTCTGCCAGCGGCGGTGTCTGCCCGCCCTGCTTGAACCAGGCGATGCCGAGCACCACGGTCAGGCCGGCGGCGGTCATGGTGATGGCCATGCCCATCACCACCTGGTCGCCACGGTGGCTGACGCAGGCAAAACCATGCAGCATCGACAACGCCACGCCCACGGCCATGGCGCCCAGCACCGCCAACCCGAGCGAGCCGCTGACGGCACCCACACTGGCTGCGGCAAAGGCGGTGGCCAACATCTTGCCTTCGAGGCCGAGGTCGATGACACCGGCCCGCTCCGACAGCACGCTGGCCAGCGCGCACAGGATCAAGGGCGTGGCCACGCGCAGGGTCGAGGCCAGCAGCGAGCCGATCAGCACCTCATCCATGCGCAGCCCCCGCTTTGGCAGTCGGCGGCGCTGCCGGGCGCAGCCGCTGATACAGCGTGGCCAGCCAGGGCGCGGCCACCTGCGCCATGGCGCCGGCAAACAGCACGATCAGGCCTTGCAGCGTGAACACCATGTCGCGCGAGAAGCCCTGGATCTCGAAGGCCAGTTCGGCACCACCCTGGTAGAGCGCACCGAAGAGCAAGGCCGCCAGCACGATGCCCAGCGGGTGGCTGCGCCCGATCAGGCACACCGCGATGCCGGTGAAGCCGGCGCCAGCCACGAAGTCGGCCATCAGGCGGTTGTGCACGCCGGCGATTTCGTTGATGCCGACCAGGGCGGCGAGCGCACCCGACAACGCCATCGCGCGCAGGATCTGGCCCTTCGGCTGGATGCCCGCATACGCCGCCGCCGCCGGTGCGAAGCCCACCGTGCGCAGGGCGTAGCCGGGCTGTGTGCGCCAGAGCAGCAGGTACACCGCCAGCGCGGCAGCGATGGCGATCAGCAGACTGAAGTTGAGCGGCGTGCGCGGCCACTCGAGGCCGACCCAGGCCAGCATCTGGTGCATGCCCGGCAACAGGGCCGCGGGGCCGAAGGCACGGCTCTCGGGCGTCATGTTGCCGGCCTCCTTGAGCGGGCCGACCAGCAGGTAGATCAGCAGTGCCGAGGCAATGAAATTGAACATGATCGTGGTGATCACGATGTGGCTGCCGCGCCAGGCCTGCAAAGCCCCCGGCACCGCCGCCCAGGCCATGCCGAAGAGCATGGCCGCGGCCACCATCAGGGGCAGCAGCAGCCATCCCGGCAGGCTCTGGCCCAGACTGAGCGCGACCAGCCCGGCACCCAGCCCGCCCATCATGGCCTGGCCCTCACCGCCGATATTGAACAGGCCTGCGTGAAACGCCACCGCGACCGCCAGGCCCGTGAAGACGAAGGTGGTGGCGTAGTAGAGCGTGTAGCTCAGGCCGCTGCGGCTGCCGAAGGCGCCCTTCACCAGCAAGGCCAGCACCTGTAGCGGGTCCTGGCCAATGGTCAACAGCACCAGGGCCGACACCGCGAAGGCCATCGCCAGGTTGATCAGCGGCAGCACGAACAGGTCGAGCCAGCGCGGCAACTCGATCGGGCGGCTCATCGCAGTGTCAGGCCGGTTGCGCCGCAGCCGCAGCCGATGCCGTTGCCATGACGGCCACCCGGTCCGCCTCGGCGCCGCCCATCAGGCGGCCGAGAGCGGCAATGGTGCATTGCTCGATCGGCAACTCGCCGGTGATGCGGCCATCGCACATCACGAGCACGCGGTCGGCCAGGGCCAGGATTTCGTCGAGCTCGGACGACACCAGCAACACCGCGCCGCCGCCATCGCGCAGCGCGCGCAGGCGGCCGTGAATGAATTCGATGGCGCCGATGTCAACCCCGCGCGTCGGCTGGCCGACCAGCAGCACGCGCGGCTGCGTCAGGGCTTCGCGCGCCAGCACCAGCTTTTGCTGGTTGCCGCCGGAAAAGTTGGCGCACTTCAGGTGGATGTCGCGCGGCCGCACATCGTAGCGTTCCATCATGGCCGCGGCGTCTTCGCGCATCACCGGCTGGCGCAGCCAGCCCAGTCGGTCATAGCGCGGCCGCTGCTGGTAGCCGAGCACGGCCGACTCCCAGGCCGGGAACGACAGCACCAGGCCGCGGCGCTGGCGGTCTTCGGGCACATGCGCAATGCGCAGCTCGCGCGCGCGATCCGGGCTCAACCAGTGCTTGGGCGTGAAGGCCGACCCGTCAATCGTCAAGCCGCCCGCCTGCGGTGTCAGCAAGCCGGCCAAGGCGTCGAGCAATTCACTCTGGCCATTGCCCGAGACGCCGGCAATGCCGACAATTTCGCCGGCGCGCAGGCTCAGCGACACGTCGGCCAGGCGCTGCACGCCCAGGGCGTCGCGCCATTGCAAGCCGGTGGCGCCCAGCAGCACCGCGCCAGCCTGCGCAGGCACTGCATCAGCGGCGCGGCCGATGTGCACTTCGCGCCCGACCATGGCTTGGGCCAGGCCGTCGATGCTGGTGTCGGCAATCAGGGTGTCGAGCACCACGGCGCCGCCACGCATCACGGTCACGGCATCGGCCAGGGCCATGATCTCCTTGAGCTTGTGCGTGATGAGCAGGATCGTGGTGCCGCGCCCGCGCAGGGTGCGCAGGGTGACGAAGAGGTGCTCGGTTTCCTGCGGCGTGAGCACGGCGGTGGGCTCATCGAGGATCAGGATGCGCGCCCCGCGGTACAGCGCCTTGAGGATCTCCAGCCGCTGGCGCTCGCCGACCGGCAACTCGGCCACGGTCTTGTCCAGATCGACCAGCAGGCCGGTGTCATGCATCAGCCCGTCGAGCCTGGCGCGCACCTGGGCCCGCGCCCGCGGCAGGTACCAGGCCGGCTCGGCACCGAGCATCACGTTGTCCAGGGCGCTGAAGGTCTCGACCAGCATGAAATGCTGGTGCACCATGCCGATGCCCAGCGCGATCGCGTCGTGCGAATTGGCAATGCGCGCCGGCCGGCCCTCGATCTCGATGCGGCCGCTGTCGGCCTCGTAAAAGCCGTACAAGATCGACATCAGCGTGCTCTTGCCCGCGCCGTTCTCGCCGACGATGCCATGCACCGTGCCAGCCGCCACCGTCAGGTCCACCGCGCGGTTGGCATGCACCGCCCCGAAGCGCTTCTCGATCGCCCGCATCACGACTGCGGGCGCCCTCGCGATCATGGGATGTGATCGCGCAGGGGCTTTGCCAAGCAAACGCCGCAGAACCGGCTTTGCCGGGCTCCTGGCGTTGCCCCCTTGAGGGGGAGCGGCGCAGCCGCTTCGGGGGTGATCAACACTTATTTGCGGCCATGTAGTCGACAACCTTGATCTTGCCGCTGATGATGTCGGCGCGCGCCGCATCGACCTTGGTCTTCATCTCCGGCGTCACCAGTTTGGCGTTGTTGGCATCCATTGCGACGTCGACGCCGCCCTCTTTCAGGCCCAGCGACGTGACACCCGCCTTGTGCTGCTTGAAGCTGTTGTACACGGCGGTATCGACGCGCTTGACCATCGAGGTCAGCATGGTGCCGGGATGCAGGTGATTCTGGTTGCTGTCAACGCCGATGGCCAGCTTGCCGCCGTCCTTGGCCGCCTGGTACACGCCCACGCCGGTGCCGCCAGCCGCGGCAAACACGACATCAACGCCCTTGGCAAACTGGGCCTTGGCCAGCTCACCACCGCGCGCCGGATCGTTCCATGCGGCCGGCGTGGTGCCCGTCATGTTGGCGCTGATCTCGGCCTTGGGGTTGGCGTACTTCGCGCCCTGCTCGAAGCCGCATTGAAACTTGCGGATCAGTGGCACGTCCATGCCGCCTACGAAGCCGACCTTGCCGCTCTTGCTGGCCATCGCCGCCATCATGCCGACCAGGAAGCTGCCTTCATGCTCCTTGAAGACGACTGACTCGACGTTGGGCAGGTCGATGACGAAGTCGATCACGGTGAACTTGAGTTTCGGAAACTCCTTGGCCACTTTCTCCATCGACGAGCCCATCGAGAAACCGACGCCGACGATGGGGTTGGCGCTGCGCTCGGCCATCTTGCGCATGGCCTGTTCGCGCTGTGTGGCGTTGGAGATCTCGAACTCGAGGTAGGGCTTGGTGCTTTCCTTCTTCCAGCGTTCGGCGCCGTTGTAGGCGGCCTCGTTGAAGGACTTGTCGAACTTGCCGCCCATGTCGAAGATGACAGCGGGCTGGGATTGGGCCACGGCGATGGAAGAAGCGGCCGTGGCGGCCAAGGCGATGCAGAGCGGGGTGAACTTCATGGGGAGGCGTCCTTCCTGGCACGGTGTTGAGGGGCTGGTGCAGGATAGCAAGAGCCGTGCGCGACAGGGCTCAGGGCCTGTACTACTGCACTAGGATCTGGGGATGAAGAACGCCGTATCCGTGGCCCGCTCACTGCCCAAGGTCGTGCTGCACGATCACCTGGATGGCAGCCTGCGCGTCGAAACCCTGTTCGAGCTGCTGGCTGAGCGCGGCCTGGCTGCACCGGCGGCAGACGTAGCGGAGCTCGCACAGTGGTTCGACGCTCGGGCCCACGCCGGCAGCCTGACCGAGTACCTGCGCGGCTTCGCCATGACGGTGGCCGCCATGGCCAGCCGCGCCGGCCTGGAGCGGGTTGCGTTCGAAGCCGCCGAGGACGCCCGCCTCGACAGTGCCGTGCTGGCCGAGTTCCGTATCGCGCCGCTGTTGTTCGAGGCCCATGGCCTGGACGGCGACAGCGTGGTCGAGTCGCTGCTGGCCGGTCTGGCCCGCAGCGCCCTGCCCTCGGGCCTGATCGTGTGCGCCATGCGCCACCTGCCTGAGAGCGAAACGCTGCGCGCAGCCGAGCTGGCGCTGCGCCACCAGGGGCGCGGCGTCATTGCCTTTGACCTGGCCGGTGCCGAAGCCGGCCATCCGCCCTCCGACCACGCCCGCGCCCTGGCGCTGTGCCGCGACGCCGGTTTGCCACTGACGCTGCATGCGGGCGAGGCCGATGCGGCCGAACGCGTCATCGAGGCGATGCGCCTGGGTGCCGCCCGCATCGGCCACGGCGTGCGCCTGGTCGATGCCTTGACCGACCCCGCCCGGTGCGCTGTGGTCGATGAAGTGCGGTCGCGCAATGTTCACCTGGAAGTCTGCCCGACCAGCAACCTGCACACCGGCGCAGCCGAGTCACTGGCCACCCACCCGATCACCGCGCTATGGCGAGCAGGGGTGTCGCTGAGTTATCACACCGACAACCGTCTCATGTCCCGCATCAGCCACAGCAGCGAAGCGCTGGCCCTGCTGCAACACACGCCGCTGACGCTGGTCGACCTGTTGCAGATGGGCCTGCAAGCAGCCGAGCATTCCTTCCTGGCCGGCCCGGTGCGCGACCAAGCGCGCACGCAACTGTTGAATTGGGCGCGCGACGCGAAACTGCCGCTACCATTCGGCCCGCTGTAGCTACCCGCCGGAATTGCCCATGATGGAACTGCTGACCGATCCGCAAGCCTGGATCGCCTTCCTGACGCTGACCGCGCTCGAGTTGGTGCTGGGCATCGACAACATCATTTTCATCTCGATCCTGGTTGACAAGCTTCCCAAGGCACAGCGCGAGCGGGCACGCAAGATCGGCCTCTTCATGGCCATGTTCATGCGCATCGGATTGCTGATGGTGCTGGCCTGGATCGTCGGCCTGGTGGCTCCGCTGTTCAGCGTTCTCGGCCAGGAAATCTCCGGGCGGGACCTGATCCTCATCCTCGGTGGCCTGTTCCTGATCTGGAAGAGCACAGGTGAAATCCACCAGTCGCTCGAAGGCGAGGAAGAACGCGCCGCGAGCGCCGTCAAGGCGACCTTTGCCGCCGTGATCCTGCAGATCATGATTGTCGACCTGGTGTTCTCGCTTGACTCCATCATCACCGCCGTCGGCATGGTCGATGACCTTGCGGTGATGGTGGCCGCGGTGATCGTCTCAGTCGCCCTCATGATGGTGTTCGCCGGCGCCATCGGCCGCTTCGTCTCAGACCACCCAACGATCAAGATGTTGGCGCTGTCCTTCCTGGTCCTCGTCGGCGTGGTGCTGGTCGCCGAAGGCTTCGGTGAGCATGTGCCCAAGGGCTACGTCTACTTCGGCATGGCTTTCTCGCTGTGCGTCGAGATGCTCAACATCCGCATGCGCAAGGGCCGCAGCCAGCCGGTGAAGCTGCATGCGCAGCACATCCCGGGCGGCGACAGCGCGCCCTGAGCTCAGTGGCGCGGCGGCTTGGCCGCGCCGCCTTGCCCCTTGCGCCGCGCCAGAGTGCGTGTGCTGATGCCGAGTTCGCGTGCCAGGGCCGCTTCGCTGCCGGTGCGCGCCAGCGCTTGCTGCAAGAAGTGCTGTTCGATCAAGCGCTTGGCGTCGCGCAGCAGGCCCGGCAGGGCGTCCTGACCGATGCGTTCTTGGAGGCCGTCGAGCGCCCGCAACAGCGCGCGCGAGGGGTCGTCGGCCGGCTGCGGGTTGGGGTGCGCTGAGGCCAGGCCCAGACGCTCGCGCTCGGCCCTGCCGACTGCGCTGTTCGCCGCGCCATGGGCCGCGTTCGCGTTGGCCGTCGCGGCCGGCTCTTGCTGCGTCTTCCAGTAGCTTTGCTCAAGCGCCTGCTGGGCTTGCACAAAGCGTTGCTGCATCTCGGCCTGGGCGCGCAAATCATGACCCACGGCCAGGGTGGCACCATGCTCGCCCAGGCGCACGGCGGTGTAGGCCACCGCGGCTGAAGTGCCGTCGGTCTGCGGATGGTTGAGCTCGCGCCGGCGGGCAATGCCACTGTTGGCGACATCGCTCAGCATCTGGTCCACCTTGACGCGGCACTCCACTGTCACTGTGTCAACCCAGGCCTTGCCCACCCAGTCCGGGGCCAGCAGGGGCTGGGTTGCGTGTTGCGCAACCTTGACGATGACACCTTGCCCGTCGAGCACCAGCGCAACGTCACTGGCCAGGGCGGCAAAGGTTTCGGCCAGCTCGGGCGCCCAGGGCGACAGGGCAGCCAGGTCAACGGGGGGCGTTCGGGCGGTACGGCGGGGCATCGGTCAGGGCCTCCTGGCCAATCGGCGCGGGTCGGTGGGGCACAGGGCCAAGGGGCCTGCGGCGCCGCGACTGTGATGTGGGAGTGTGGCCATCAACGTGAGCCGTGGTGGCGTGCGCGCAGCCACAGGTCAGAGCCGTGGGCCATGGCCGAGGCCAGCAAGGGCGCTGCGATCCACGGCCAGGCCAGATCGGCCTGCGTCGCACGCCAAGCCAGCATCAACATCAGGCCCGACAGCAAGGTCGGCATCAGGGGCGCCAGCCGGCCGCGCCAACGCGACCAGGCCAGCATCAACAAGATCTCGCCCAGCAGCACCATGATCGCGATGTCGATCATGCGGCCGTCAGAAAACAGCGCGTCCATCATCCCGGCCTAGACCCGGACCAAGCCCAGCAAATGGGCCAAGTCCTTGAAGAAGATGCGCACGTGGGCCATCGGGCGGGCGCGCACCAGGCGCTTGTGCATGTAGGCCTCGAAGGTCAGTTGCTGCACGTCGCGGTCGCGGCATATGGCCACGAAGCGCTCGCGGCGGCGGTCATTGCGGTACCAGAAGCGCTGCATGATGGCCAGGATCCAGAACACCTTGCCGTGCTCGCGCATGAAGCGCTTGCGCGCACCGGCCAGCTCGCGCGGATTGCCGCTGGCCAGGAAGGCCGCGGCTGCATCAGCCGCAAAGCGCCCGCCGGCCATGCCGTAGTAGATGCCCTCGCCCGAAGCCGGTGCCACCACGCCTGCGGCGTCGCCGGCCAGCACCACGTCGCGGCCGTTGTCCCAGCGCGGCAGTGGCTTCATCGGGATCGGTGCGCCTTCGCGGCGCACAGTTTCGGCACCCGCCAGGCCTGCCTGCGAGCGCAGCAGCGCGACGGCCGAGCGCAAGGAGAAGCCCTTGTCGGCACTGCCGGTACCGATCGACAAGGTGTCGCCGTGCGGAAAGACCCAGCCGTAGAAGTCGGGCGAGAGTTCACCGCGGTAAATCACGTCGCAGCGCGAGCCGTCGTAGCCGGCCGGCACCGCGGCCGGCTTCTTCACGATCTCGTGGTACGCGAACACGAAGCGGCCCTGGTCCCAGCCTTCAACCGTCTGGCGCGCCACCTTGGAGCGCGCACCGTCGGCGCCGATGACGCAGCGCGCGCGCGCATGGGCGGCGCCCGTGGCCCCTTGCCAGTGCACCACGGCCATGCCGTCGTCGTCGCGGGTCAGTTGCTCGAAGCTGCCGTTCAGGCGCAGCGCGCCGGCGTCGGCGGCGCGGTCGCGCAGCCACTCGTCGAAGTGTTCCCGGTCGACCATGCCGACGAAGCCGCCTTCGATCGGGATGTCCACCCGCTTGTCGGTCGGCGAGACCATGCGTGCGCTGGTGGCCTGGGCCACCAGCAGGTGGGGCGGGATGGCGAAGTCGGCGATCAGGCGCGGCGGAATCGCGCCGCCGCAAGGCTTGATGCGACCGGCGCGGTCGAGCAGAAGCACCGAAAGGCCGCGCTGCGCCAATTCATGCGCCGCGGTCGCCCCGGCGGGGCCGCCGCCGACGACGATGGCGTCAAAGGTTGATCGCATGGCATTCATCTCAGCTCCTGAACAACTTGGCCTGATGGCATGGCTCGCGCCACGGGTTCCGTGGGACGGCGCAGGGCCGGCACGACGATGGACGCCGCCAGCCAGGCCGAAACAATGAAGAGGACCGCCTCGGCCGCAAAGACAGCGGCATAGGCCGGCCCGGGTGCGCCAAGCAGCCAGCGCGCCAGGTCGCTGGCCGCCGTGCCGATCACCCCGCCGCCGGCAAAGCCGATGGCCTGGGCGGCGCCCCACAGGCCCATGCGCGTGCCCTCGCGGGAAGCGCGGCCGCCCTGTCCACCGCCGGCCAGGGCCATCATCGAGCCGATGGCGGCAATCGAGAACGCACCGTTGGCTGCGCCGAGCAAGAAGACGTTGGCGCGCAGTGGCCAGTGCGGCGCAGCGCCCAGCCCCGCGACCACCAGGCCGGCCAAGGCCAGGCACGACGCAATGCAGCCGCCCACCGTCCAGAGGCGCAGCGAACCGAAGCTGGCGCTGCCGAAGCGGCGCCCCGCCAAGGCTGCGAGCAGCATGCCAGCCAAGGTGCCTCCGTGTTGCACCCCCGACAGCTGCGTGGATTCGCCTGGGGTGAAACCGAACATCACACCGGCAAAGGGCTCGAGGATCAAGTCTTGGGCGCTGTAGGCCAGCATCGAAACGAAGACGAAGATGGTGAAGCGCCGCGCCTCGGGCTCGGCCCACACCTCGGCCAGCGCTTGACGAAAACGCGCCGGTGTCATGGCGCTGTCGGGCTCTCCCGTCGCCAAACGGCCGCGGCCCTCCACGCGCCACAGCGCCAAGGCCGTGACCAGCACGGCCACCAGTGACACCGTGCACGAGACCTGAACCAGGCGGGCCGGTGTGTAGGGGTCGAGCCAATGCCCGGCCACGCCGGCCGTGACGGCAAACCCGACGATCATCATGACCCACACAAGGGCCGCCGCCGAGGCCCGACGCGGCGCGTCGACGCGCTTGGCCAGCAGGGTCAGCAAGGCTGTGCCGCTGGCGCTGACACCGAGCCCGACCAGCATGAAAGCCAGCATCGCCAGCGCGATGCCGGCCTCGGGCCGCGTACCCATCCAGGCGGTGGCAACGGCCGCCGCGGCGCCGCCCACGGCCAGCACCACCATGCCGCCCAGGATCCAGGGCGTGCGGCGGGCGCCGGTGTCGGAGCCGCAGCCCATGCGCGGGCGCGACAACTGAACGGCGTAGTGCAGCGCCACCAACAAGCCCGGCAGCAAGGCCGGCAAGGCAAGCTCGACGACCATCACCCGGTTCAGGGTCGAGGTGGTCAACACCACCACGGCACCGAGCATGGCTTGCACCAGACCCAGGCGGGCGATGCCAAGCCAACTCAGTGTGGGCAGGCCCGCGCTCACGGGGCCGCCCCAAGGCTGCGCAAGGCCAAGGCGCTGACCATCATGCCGGCCACGAACAAGGGCACGCCAAAACCGCTGTAAAACAAGGCGCGCTCCACCGGGCGACGGCCGAACCACTGCATCAGCAGCCCCTGGCCAAGCAGCAGCCCGGCGATGCCCGCGGCGTGCCACGGGGCGTCCCAACTGGCCAGCAGGCCGATGACGACGACTTGCGGCGCGGCCATCATCAAGCAGGCCGTGAGCGCCGCCCGGTCGACGCCCAGGCGCACCGGCAGCGAGCCGATGCCCATGCGGCGGTCGCCTTCGATGGCCTTGAAATCGTTCAGGGTCATGATGCCGTGAGCCCCCAGGCTGTACAGCGCGGCCAGGGCGAAGGAGCGGCCCGACGGCATGGCGCCGCCGGCCATAACGGCCGCGCCGGTGATCCAGGCCAGGCCCTCGTAGGAGATGCCGCAGGCAGCATTGCCCCACCAACCGTTGCGCTTGAGGCGCAGCGGCGGCGCGCTGTAGGCCCAGGCCAGCAGCAGACCGAGCACGGCCGCCGCGAAACCCCAAGGCCCCAAGGTCCAGCCGACCGCCAGCGACAACAACGTCCAGGTGATGGCCACATAAAGGCCCCAGTGGCCCGGAATGCGGCCCGACGGGATCGGCCGCTGGGGCTCGTTGATGGCGTCGACATGCCGATCAAACCAGTCGTTGACGGCTTGGCTGCTGGCGCACACCAGCGGGCCAGCCAGCAAGACACCGACCACGATGATGCCGACACGACCCTCCGCCGGCAGACCCGATGCCACCGCGCCGCAGGCGAATGCCCACATGGGCGGAAACCAGGTGATAGGTTTGAGCAACTCGGCGACGGCCGATGGGGCGGGCAAGACCATCAGTGCATATTGCACTTGACAGTTTGCAATGTCAATCTATGTTTACATCCATGCCGCCCTGCGCCCGCCGAGAGCCAGGCTCATTGCACTTCGGTGCCGGGCAGGTCGCCAAGGCCATAACGGCGCAGCTTGACGTACAGGCTTTGCCGCGACAGACCCAGAAGTTGCGCCGCCAGCGCGCGGTTGTCGTGCGTCATTTGCAGCGCCGTCTCGATCGACAACTGCTCGATCAGCTCGCTCGACTCGGCCACGATGTCCTTCAGCGGCACGCGACCCACCAGCTCCGTCAACTGCTTGACCGACTGCGGCACCTTGGTCGGCAGCTTGCTCTCATCCGGTCGCAAGCGACGCCCGATGTCGCGCACGGCGAACGCATAGCTGGCATCGCCCGCGGGCTCCAGGCGCGAGGCCGAAATCTCCACTTCCGCGCTGGCGCCGAGCTCGCCGCGCAACTCCGTCGTGTACAGACCCACAGCGCCACGCTCGCGCAAATTGTTGATCAGCACACCGATCTCGACGCCGGTGCGACCGAGCCAGCGGTCCAGTGGCTCGCCCCGCGCGCGCTCTTCGGTACTGAGCTGGGCCAGCGAGGCGAAAGCCCGGTTCGCGGCCACGATGCGTCCTTGAGCGTCCGTAAAGACCAGGCCGTCGGCGGCACTGCGCAAAAAGGCCCCGAGCATGGCCTGGCCGGCGCCGGCATCGCCTGTCGCCACCCCGGGCAGTGCCCCGGTCGCACGCACATTGCCACGCTCGGTCTGGGGTGCCAACCGAACCATCAGGAAGGTCGCCTGGTCCTGCCGGAACAGGGTGGCTGACACGCTGACCACCGGGCCGCCGCCGGCCAAGGGTGCCGCCAGCTCTTCATGCTTGCCAACACTGCGCGCTGCGGCCAACAGCGCCTGCAAGGCTTCGGCCGCGGCGGCGTCAAACAGGCTGGCCAGCGTTGCGCCGACCACCTTGGATTTGGCTGCATGGCACAGGGCCAGCGAAGCCGGGTTGGCCTCAGTCACCTTGAGGTCGGCGCCATCGACGATCAGCACCGCATCATCGGTGGCCTGGAACAGGCTGCGGTAGCGGGTCTCCGCCTCGCGGAAGCGCCAGTGATCGCGCTCCATTGACTGCTGCGAATCAATCAGGCGACGCTGCAGGTCGACATGGGGGCGCAGGTCGCGGCCGAAGGCCACCACCTGGCGCTCCACCGCAGCGTCTGCAGGCGAGCTCGCCAGGGTGGCGGCAAACAACACCGGCAGGTCCGGGCTGCCCTTGACCACCAAGTTGACTTGGCGCCAGCGCGGCGCGATCGGCGCACTGACCTGGGCGTCGCGCAGCATCTCGGCCACCTTGTCGCGACTGTCCACATTGACGACATCGCCCCAACGACGGCCGCGCCAGTCACGTGTGCCGGTCTTGCGCAACTCGCGGTCGTTCGAGAGCACCTCGAGCACCAGGCCGTTGCCGTCCAGTACCAAGGCCAGGTCGCTGGCAGTGGCCACCAATTGGGCTGCGCGCTCTGCGTCGAGCTTGCGCAGCGTAGAAGAAAGCGCCGCGAGTTTGGCAGCAGCCGGCCGCGTCATGACCGGCAAGGTGTGCTGCTATCGAGACTGCGCCAACTGCCGCTGCCCAGTGTGACCATGAATCGCCCTCAATGCGCGCCAGGTCACGGTTGCGACCTCAGCGCTGCGCCACCCTCGCCGCCAGCAGGCTCTCGGCCAACTGCGGCGCCTTGCTGCCATCGGGCCCCGAAGCGTCGGCATCCACCATGCGGACCCAAGACGGATTCAGGGTGAACAACGGCCCTCCGACAATCACCACCATCGAGCGGTTGCGGGACGCGGCCCGAACTCTAACCACCCGCTCGCGCAGCCAGTCTAGCCGGGATTCGCTGCCGATCGAGAAGCCGACGGCATCGAACCACTCGGTGGCCACCTGGGCCGAGGGGTCGTGCACCGCGCCGCCGATGCCGCCCAGAACCTCCCAGCCGTCACGGCGGAAAAACTCGGCCACCATCGACAGGCCAAAGCTGTGTTGCTCGTCGGGCGGCTGCGCCAGCAGGATGCGCCGGCCATTGATCGGGTGGTCAACATCGGTGCCCAGGCCCGGCCCGCACTCCCGCAGCAAGCGTTGCAGACGGCCCAGGCCGATGGTCACCGCGGCGAAGTCGCAGCGGTCGTCGGTCCACATCTCGCCGAGTTCACGCGCGGTTGGCGCAAGCAGGTGAAGACACAGCGACACAACCGACAAGCCGCTGCGGCGCCAGCCGTCCACAGCGCTCGACAGCTCGGCGTCGCCGGCGTGCAGGATCTGGTCCGTGAAGGCCGCGACTTGGCGCGCGCTGGGCAGCGCGGCAGCCACGGCCGTGACCGGCGTGCTCACAGCCTGGTGTGCGCGCACCAGGCGCGGGATGACGTCAGCTTCGAGCGTCGTGGCCAGGCGGGAAAATCGCTCCTTGGCTGAAACGCGCTCGTCCGCAGCGCTCTGCCAGGTGGACCCCGCACCGGCGCTCCAGCTGTCGACCTCTTTCAGGCATTCGGCTGACGCGCTCTTCCGCGACTGTTCTGCACGCATGGGTACTGCCTCGCTGATGTTCTGCGCCTGATTCCGGACAACCGGGCAAGGCACTCTTTTCGGGATCCCTGCCGGCTTGGCGCTCGCAGCCCATCGGGCACCACGAGCAAACAACGCTTGAATCGACGGGCGCGTTTTTACTCCGACACGACGCGCTCGTCTGCACCGGCCGATCAGTGTTTGCCCTTGTCAAACCCTATGTTTTTCAGCCTCAGAGCGATGCCGATCCGTACCAAATTCGACGCGGGTCCGACAAGCCGATTTGCGTGCCTTGACAGGGGTTGGACAGCGGGGCGTCGGCGATCTGGCCGGTCGGAAAGGCGGCCCGAAAACTGTCAGCTTGTCCTTACGTCTATCTGGATTGACATCTTGCCTCGAAGGCCATAGTCTGTCGTCCAGTGATCAAGGCCCAACGTCCTACCTGCCCTTCCATGCACCGAACCGGCCCCGCCCCCAGCACCCTTCGCACGGCGGCGTCGCAACGCCCGCCGCTGTACACGCCGGCCGAGCGCCTGCGCCGCGATGCCACGCGTTGGACCCTGGTGCAAGGCCTGCTGGCGCCGGTGCAGTTTCTGGCATTCGCGATCAGCGCCGTGCTGGTGCTGCGCTACCTCGCGACGGGCGAGGGCCTGCAGGCGGCCAGCGTCTCGTTCGTGATCAAGACGCTGCTGCTCTACGCCATCATGGTCACTGGCTGCATCTGGGAAAAGGTGGTCTTCGACCGCTGGCTCTTCGCACCCGCCTTCTATTGGGAAGACGTGTTCAGCATGCTGGTGCTGGCCCTGCACACCGCCTGCCTGGTGGCCATGGCCACTGGTTGGCTCGACAGCCGCGCCCAGATGCTGCTGGCGCTGGCGGCCTATGTGGCCTATGTCATCAACGCGGGGCAGTTCCTGCTCAAGCTGCGCGCCGCGCGCCTCGACGAAGCCCACCGGCGCGAGTCGGGCCTCGGCGCTGCCCAGGGTGCATTGGTATGAACGCCGTGATCCCCTTGATCGCCGAGCGGGCCGAGGCCTGTGACGTACCCGTGCTCAAGCAGCGCGGCCAGCGTGAAGTGTTCTGCGGCCTGACCGGCATCGTCTGGTTGCACCGCAAGATCCAGGACGCCTTCTTCCTGGTGGTCGGCTCCCGAACATGCGCCCACCTGATCCAGTCGGCGGCCGGCGTGATGATCTTCGCCGAGCCCCGCTTCGCCACCGCCATCATCGACGAGCGCGACCTGGCCGGCCTGGCCGACGCCAACACCGAACTCGACCGCGTCGTCACGCGCTTGCTCGAGCGGCGGCCCGACATCAAGCTGCTCTTCCTGGTCGGCTCCTGCCCGTCCGAAGTCATCAAGCTCGACCTGTCGCGCGCTGCGGCCAGGCTGTCGCAGCGCTTCACCCCGCAGGTGCGCATCCTCAACTACTCGGGCAGCGGCATCGAGACCACCTTCACGCAGGGCGAAGACGCCTGCCTGGCCTCGCTGGTGCCCACACTGCCGTCAACGCCAGAGCGCAATCTGATGGTGGTCGGCGCCCTGGCCGATGTGGTTGAAGACCAGTTCCGCCGTTTGTTCGACGAGCTGGGCATCGGGCCGGTGCACTTCTTGCCGCCGCGCCGCAGCACCGAGCTGCCGCCGGTGGGCCCCGAGACCCGCTTGCTGATAGCCCAGCCCTTTCTGGGCGACACCCTGCGTGCCCTGGAAGCCCGCGGTGCGCGGCGCCTGGCAGCGCCCTTCCCGCTCGGCGCCGAGGGCACCACCGAATGGCTGCGCGCCGCCTGGGTTGACTGGTGCGCCGCAGGCGGCGAGAGCGCAGCCCAGGCCACCCGCTTTGCCAGCGTCGTCGGGCCCAAGCGTGAGCGCGCCGCCCGCTCGCTGGCGCGGCATCGCGTCACCCTGCAGGGCCGGCGCGTGTTCTTCTTCCCCGACTCGCAGCTCGAGGTGCCGCTGGCCCGCTTTCTGGCACGCGAGCTGGGCATGAGCCTGGTCGAGGTCGGCAGCCCTTACCTGCACCGCACCCTGCTCGACCGTGAACTGGCCATGCTGCCGCCAGGCACCCAGCTGTCGGAAGGCCAGGATGTCGACCGCCAACTGGACCGCTGCCGCGCCGCACAGCCCGACATCGTGGTCTGTGGCCTGGGCCTGGCGAATCCGCTCGAAGCCGAAGGCATGACCACCAAGTGGTCGATCGAGTTGGTGTTCTCGCCGATCCACGGCTTCGAGCAGGCCGCCGATCTGGCCGAGTTGTTCACGCGCCCGCTCGACCGCCGCGCGCGCCTGGTGGCCTAGCGCCTCGACCATGCAACTCACCCTCTGGACCTACGAAGGCCCCCCGCATGTCGGCGCCATGCGCATTGCCACCGCCATGCGCGACGTGCACTACGTGTTGCACGCACCCCAGGGCGATACCTACGCCGACCTGCTGTTCACCATGATCGAGCGGCGCAACAAGCGCCCGCCGGTCACCTACACCACGTTCCAAGCGCGCGACCTCGGCGGCGATACAGCCGAGCTGTTCAAGACCGCAGCGCGCGAAGCCTTCGAGCGCTTCAAGCCGCAGGCGATGCTGGTCGGCGCCTCCTGCACGGCCGAGCTGATTCAAGACGACCCGGGCGGCCTGGCCCTGGCGCTCGACCTGCCGATCCCGGTGGTCGCGCTCGAGCTGCCGTCCTACCAGCGCAAGGAAAACTGGGGCGCCGCCGAGACCTTCTACCGCCTGGTGCGCACCATGTGTCCGGCGCCAGCCACCGCGCGGGCGCCGCGCCAGCCCGGCACGCCGGCACGCTGCAATGTGCTCGGCCCGACCGCACTGGGTTTTCGCCACCGCGACGATGTGCGCGAAATCACCCAGCTGCTGGGACAGATCGGCGTCGAGATCAATGTCGTGGCGCCGCTCAATGCCAGTCCAAGTGACCTCACGCGCCTGGCCGAGGCCGACTTCAACGTTGTTCTCTACCCCGAGATCGCCAACACCGCGGCCACCTGGCTGACGCGCAGCCACGGCCAGCCGGCCACCCGCACCGTGCCCATCGGCGTCGGCGCGACACGCGAGTTCATCGCTGAAGTCTGTGCCCTGGCTGGTCTGGACGCCGAGCTGGCCCTGCGCAACGCAGAAGCGCGCGCCACCTGGTATTCACGCTCGGTCGATTCGACCTACCTGACCGGCAAGCGCGTCTTCGTCTTTGGCGACGCCACACACGCCGTGGCCGCCGCGCGCGTGGCGGCGCGCGAGCTCGGCTTCACCGTGGTGGGCCTGGGCACCTACAGCCGCGAGCAGGCACGCGAAGTGCGCGAGGCCGCGGCGCTCTACGGCGTCGAGCCGCTGATCACCGACGACTACCTTGAGGTCGAAGCGCAAGTCGCGGCCTTGAATGTCGAGCTGGTGCTCGGCACCCAGATGGAGCGCCACATCGCCAAGCGCCTGGGCGTCCCTTGCGCGGTGATCTCCGCCCCGGTCCACGTGCAGGACTTCCCTGCGCGCTACTCACCGCAGATGGGTTTCGAAGGCGCCAACGTGCTCTTCGACACCTGGGTCCATCCGCTGATGATGGGCCTGGAAGAGCACCTGCTGCACATGTTCCGCGACGACTTCGAGTTCCACGAAGGCGCCGCCGCATCGCACCTCGGGCGCGCGCAGTCAACCGTTCGCACTGAGCCTGTCGAAGTACCCGCACCAGCTTCGACAAGCTCAGCCCGAACGGCTGTGACTACCGCAGCCGCGCCCGTC
Source organism: Burkholderiales bacterium (assembly GCA_031403815.1). Taxonomy (GTDB): domain Bacteria; phylum Pseudomonadota; class Gammaproteobacteria; order Burkholderiales; family Burkholderiaceae_C; genus CADEEN01. The sequence continues at coordinate 26,522 of JANNGJ010000108.1, forward strand.
GAGGTTCAGAGCATCGCAGCGGCCGCGGCAACGGCGCTGCCGAGCGGTCCGATCATCGCCAGCTGGGCCCCCGAGGCCGAGCGCGAACTGGGCAAGATTCCTTTCTTTGTGCGCGGCAAGGCACGCCGCAACACCGAGCGTTTTGCCATCGAAAAAGGCGTGGCAACCATCACCGTGGAAACCCTCTATGACGCCAAAGCGCACTTCGGCCGCTGACCGCACGCCGCTGAGCCTGGTGATCCTGACGATGGACACCCATCTGGCCAGCGCCGTGGCGCGCGCCCGGCCATTGCTGTCGCGCGAGATGCCCGGCCTGAGCGTCGCGCTGCACGCTGCGTCCGAATTCGCCGGCCAACCCGCGGCGCTAGCGCGCTGCAAGGCTGACATTGCCAGTGCCGACATCATCGTCGTCGGCATGCTCTTCCTCGAAGACCATTTCCTGCCGATCCTGGAGGATCTGCGTGCCCGCCGTGAGCACTGCGACGCCCTGATCTGCATGGTCTCGGCGGCCGAGGTCGTGAAGCTGACGCGCCTGGGTCAGTTCGACATGAGCAAGCCCGCCAGCGGCCCGATGGCGCTGTTGAAGAAGCTGCGCGGCGGCAACAAGGACAAGGCCAGCACCGGTGGCGCGGCCCAGATGAAGATGCTGCGGCGCATTCCCCAGATGCTGCGCTTCGTGCCCGGCACGGCGCAGGACGTGCGCGCCTATTTCCTGACCATGCAGTACTGGCTGGGCGGCTCCGACGAGAACGTGCTCAACCTCCTGCGCCACGTGGTGGACCGCGGCGCCGACGGGCCGCGGCGCGTGCTGCGCGGCCAGGTCAAGGCGGCACCACCGGTCGAGTACCCCGAGGTCGGCCTCTACCACCCGCGCGCTGCCGAGCGCCTGTCTACCGACCTCGCCGCCCTGCCCCTGCCGGTCGGCCGCGATGTGCGCGGCACGGTGGGTGTGCTGGTGTTGCGCTCTTACCTGCTGTCAAACAACGCCGGGCACTACGACACGGTGCTCGCGGCCCTGGAAGCACGCGGCCTGCGCGTGGTGCCGGCCTTTGCCTCGGGTCTGGACTCGCGCCCGGCCATCGACAAGTACTTCATCAACGACGGCAAGGTGCTGGTCGATGCCGTGGTCTCGTTGACCGGCTTCTCGCTGGTCGGCGGGCCGGCCTACAACGACGCCAAGGCCGCCGAAGAGGTGCTGGCCTCGCTCGACGTGCCCTACCTCGCCGCCCACCCAGTCGAGTTCCAGACCCTCGATCAGTGGGGCGGATCCGAGCGCGGCCTGCTGCCGGTCGAGAACACCATCATGGTGGCGATTCCGGAACTCGACGGCGCCACCAGCCCCATCGTCTTCGGTGGCCGGCCCGGGGCTCCGGGCGTTACCTGTACGGGCTGCCACCACGCCTGCACCTTCACGGCCAACGACCGTGCGCAGGACATGCACACCTGCCCCGAGCGCGCCCTCATGTTGGCGGCGCGGGTGAGCAAGTTGGTGGCGCTCAAGCGCAGCCTGCGTGCCCAGCGCAAGGTGGCTATCGTCATCTTCAACTTCCCGCCGAACGCTGGCAATGTCGGCAGTGCGGCCTACCTGTCGGTCTTCGAGTCCCTGTTCCACACCCTGACGGCCATGAAGGCCCAGGGCTACAGCGTCGAGCTGCCGGAAAGCATCGACGCCCTGCGCGAAGCCGTGCTCAAGGGCAATGCCGAGCGCCACGGTGCCGATGCCAACGTGCACACCCTGATCGCCACGGACGATCACGTCAAGCGCGAACCCTGGCTCAAGGAGATCGAGGCCCAGTGGGGCCCGGCGCCGGGTCGCCAACTCAGCAATGGCCGCGCGCTTTTTGTGCTCGGCAAACAGTTCGGAAACGTCCTGATCGGCGTGCAACCCTCGTTCGGCTACGAAGGCGACCCGATGCGCCTGCTGTTCGAGAAAGGCCTGGCGCCGACGCACGCTTTCTCGGCCTTCTACCGCTACCTGCGTGAAGACTTTGGCGCCGACGCCGTGCTGCACTTCGGCACCCATGGCGCGCTCGAGTTCATGCCTGGCAAGCAGAGCGGCCTGAGCGGTGCCTGCTGGCCCGACCGCCTCATCAACGACCTGCCCAACATTTACCTCTACGCCTCGAACAACCCGTCCGAGGGTGCCATCGCCAAGCGCCGCTCCGGCGCCACCTTGATCAGCTACCTGACACCGCCCGTGGCCCAGGCCGGCCTGTACAAGGGCTTGAACGAGTTGAAGTCGTCGATCGACCGCTGGCGTGGCATGGAGCCGGCCGCCATCGAGCGCGGTGCGATGGCGGCGCTGCTGCAATCGCAAGCGGCCGAACTCGACCTGGCCGCGGCCGAACCCTTGTGGGACGCCTCGAGTGCCGGCGACGCCGACCTGCGCGTGGCCCGCCTGGCCGAGCAGATGCTTGAGCTGGAGTACACCCTGATCCCGCACGGCCTGCATGTGGCAGGGCGCGCGCCCAGCGCCGCCGAGCGCGTCGACATGCTGCTGGCCATGGCCGAGGCCTCGCACGGCCGCCAGCTTGAGCGCCACACGGTGGAGGCCCTGGTCGAGGGCCACAGCGCAGCGCAAGCGCTCGACATCGGCGGCATGCAGCGCGACGACGATACGCTGGCCCTGATGAACGAACTGGCCGGCCTGAATGAGCTGCTGGCCGTGGACACCGAAGTCGGCGCGATGCTGCGCGCCCTGGACGGCCGCTACATTCGGCCCGCGCCCGGCGGCGACATCCTGCGCACGCCCGCTGTGCTGCCCACCGGCCGCAACATCCACGGCTTCGATCCCTTCCGCATCCCCAGCGCCTTCGCCGTCCAGGACGGCGCCAAGCAGGCGCAATTGCTGCTCGACACCCACATCGCCGCCGGCAACCCCCTGCCGGAATCCATCGCCATGGTGCTGTGGGGCAGCGACAACCTGAAGAACGAAGGTGCGCCCATTGCCCAGGCCCTGGCCTTGATGGGCGCCTTGCCGCGCTTTGACAGCTACGGTCGCATCGCAGGCGCCACCCTGATCCCGTTGGCCGAGCTGGGACGCCCGCGCATCGATGTGGTGCTCACCTTGTCGGGCATCTTCCGCGACCTGATGCCGCTGCAGATCAAGCTGCTGGCCGAGGCCGCGTTTCTGGCCGCGTCGGCAGACGAGCCGGTCGAGCAGAACTGGATCCGCAAGCACGCCATGGCCTACCAACTCGAACATGGCTGCACGCTGGAAATCGCCGCATTGCGCGTCTATGGCAATGCCGAAGGCGCCTATGGCGCCAATGTCAACAACCTGGTCGAGAGCAGCCAGTGGAACCAGGACGGCGAACTGGCCGAGACCTACACCCGGCGCAAGGGCTTCGCCTACGGCCGCAGCGGCCGCGCGGTGCAGCAAACCGCCCTGCTCAAGAGCATGCTGGCCGATGTCCAGTTGACTTACCAGAACCTGGACTCGGTGGAACTCGGCGTGACCACGGTGGACAACTACTTCGACACCTTGGGCGGCATCACCCAGGCGGTCAAGGTCGCCAAGGGCGGCAAGCCCAGCGACACCCCGCCGGTCTATATCGGCGACCAGACCAAGGGTGACGGCGCGGTGCGCTCGCTGCGCGACCAGGTGGCGCTGGAAACCCGCACCCGCATGCTGAACCCGAAGTGGTTCGAGGGCATGCTCGAGCACGGCTACGAAGGCGTGCGCCAGATCGAAGTCCACCTCACCAACACGATGGGCTGGTCGGCCACCACCGGCCAAGTCCAGCCCTGGGTCTATCAGCAGTTGACCGAGACCTTCATGCTCGACCCGGCCATGCGCGAGCGCCTGGCCCGCCTCAACCCGACGGCATCGGCCCGCGTGGCCAACCGCCTGCTCGAAGCCTCGGCGCGCCAGTTCTGGCAACCCGATGACGCCACCCTGGCCGCGCTGCAACGCGCCGGCGAGGAACTTGAAGACCGCCTTGAAGGCATCCACCCCGAGAAGGCAGCAGCATGAGCACTGACACCACCGACACCATTGCCACCATCGCCCCGGACCAGATCCGGCGCGGCCCACGCCCTGCGGCGGGGCGCCCTGACGGCGAGGGCAGCCTGCAGGTGCAGCTCGACCCGAACCTGAAGATCGGCACCGCCAAGGTCTTCGCCATTTACGGCAAGGGCGGCATCGGCAAGAGCACCACGTCGAGCAACCTGTCGGCCGCCTTCTCCAAGCTCGGCAAGCGCGTGCTGCAGATCGGCTGCGACCCCAAGCACGACAGCACCTTCACCCTGACCAAGAAGATGCTGCCCACCGTCATCGACGTGCTCGAAACGGTGGACTTCCACGCCGAGGAGTTGCGCGTCGAAGACTTCGTCTTCCCGGGCTACAACGGCGTGATGTGTGTCGAGGCCGGTGGCCCGCCGGCCGGCACGGGCTGCGGCGGCTACGTGGTCGGCCAGACGGTCAAGCTGCTCAAGGAGCACCACCTGCTCGAAGACACCGATGTGGTGATCTTCGACGTGCTGGGTGACGTGGTCTGCGGTGGCTTCGCCGCGCCGCTGCAACACGCCGACCGGGCCCTGATCGTCACCGCCAACGACTTCGACTCCATCTTCGCGATGAACCGCATCGTGCAGGCCATCGGCGCCAAGGCCAAGAACTACAACGTGCGCCTGGGTGGCGTGATTGCCAACCGCAGCGCGGCCACCGACCAGATCGACAAGTACAACAACAAGATCGGCTTGAAGCTGGCGGCCCACTTCCCCGATCTGGACGTGATCCGCCGCAGCCGCCTGAAGAAGTGCACGCTGTTCGAAATGGAGCCCTCGCCCGA
>JANNGJ010000109.1:0-3997 GCA_031403815.1 Burkholderiales bacterium
CGCCTGCGACGACGGGAAGGCCACGCGCAGCACCCGCACCGCCACCCGGATGACTGCCAGCGACGCCAGGATCGGCACCGCCAGGTGCAGCAGGGCCACCGGCACAGAGGTCTTCAGGGTCCAGCGCGCAGCCAGTGCAAGCAGCAGGGCCAACACCGGGAACAAGACACCGTCGACGATGCGTTCGCCGAACCAGACGCTGTTGCGGTGGCGCGCCGGGTCGAGCATCCGCCGCGCCATAGCGCCGAGCGTCCATGCCGCCACCAGACAGGCCGCCAGCACGGCCAACTCGGTCAAGACGCTGGGCCGCGTCAGCGCCGCCAGCCAGGCGCCGAGGTCCTCCGCCGGCGCGGCCATCAGGCCACGCCAGCCAGCACGCGCAGGTGGGCGGCCACGCTGCGCGCCAGCGCGCCCAGGTTGTAGCCGCCTTCGAGGCAGGAGACGTTGCGCCCGCCGGCGTGGCGCTCGGCCACTTCCACCAGTCGCCGCGTGATCCAGGCGTAGTCGGCCTCGACCAGGCCGAGCTGGCCAAGTTCGTCTTCGCGGTGGGCGTCGAAGCCGGCCGAAATGAAAATCATCTGCGGCTTGAACGCTTCCAGGCGCGGCAGCCACATGTCTTCGATCGCCGCGCGCACCACATCGCCGCGCGAGTACGGCGCGATCGGCACGTTGACCATGTTGGTGCCCATCGGCACGGCCCCGCTGTAGGGATAGAGCGGGTGCTGGAAGATGCTGGCCATCAGCACGCGCTCGTCGCCAGCAATGATGTCTTCGGTGCCGTTGCCATGGTGGACATCGAAGTCGATGACGGCCACGCGCTCGAGTCCACGCTCGTCCAGAGCATGGCGCGCCGCCACCGCCACGTTGTTGAAGAAGCAAAATCCCATCGCTTTGCCGCGCGTGGCGTGGTGGCCCGGCGGGCGCACCGAGCAAAAGGCGTTGGCAGCGCGGCCGTCGATCACGGCGTCGGTGGCCGCCACCGCCGCGCCCGCGCCGCGCATCACCGCGGCCCAGGTGCCGGGGCCGGCGCTGGTGTCGGGGTCCAGGGCCAGGCGCTCGCCGCTGGCCGCCAAGGGTTCGATGGCCGCCTGCAGCTCATTCACGAAACCCGATTCGTGCGCGCGACCGATGTGCGTCAACGTGGCCAGCGGCGCCTCGTGCATGTCCAGCGCATCAGCCAGGCCGGTGGCGATGAGGTGGTCATGGATAGCGTCCAGACGCGCAGGGCACTCCGGATGGCCGCGGCCCATGTCATGTTCACGGCAATCGGCGTGGCTGTAGAAGGCTGTCGTCATGGCGGGCAAAAGTTTTCGGGTAAGGTGCTTACATGGCACAAGAGAACACGGCATTGACGCAGCAATTGGTGCGTCTGGCAGACCAGATTAGCACGGTCATCGTTGGCAAAAGAGCGCAGATCGAAGACTGCATCGCCTGCCTGCTGGCGGGCGGCCATCTGTTGATCCAGGACGTGCCTGGCGTCGGCAAGACCACCCTGGCGCACGCGCTGTCGGTCTCGCTCGGGCTGGAGTTTCGGCGCGTCCAGTTCACTGCCGACATGATGCCCAGCGACTTGGTCGGCGTCAGCGTCTATGAGCGCAGCAAGGAGAGTTTCGTCTTCCACGCCGGCCCCGTGTTCGCCCAGGTACTGCTGGCCGACGAGATAAACCGCGCCGGGCCCAAGACCCAGAGCGCCCTGCTCGAGGCCATGGAAGAGCACCAGGTGACGGTCGAGAACGAGACCCGCCCACTGCCGGCGCCCTTCTTCGTCATCGCCACGCAGAACCCGACTGATCAGCTCGGCACCTACCCGCTGCCCGAGAGCCAGCTCGACCGCTTCCTGATGTGCATCACCCTGGGCTACCCCGACCGTGCCAGCGAACGCGCCCTGCTCGCCGGCGCCGACCGCCGCGCCATCATCGACAGCCTCAAGCCAGTGATGACACCCGCTGAGTTGCAAGCCGCCCAGCAGGCCGTGCTGGCGGTGCATGCCGGTGACGCCCTGCTCGACTATTTACAAGCCCTGATCGCCGCCACACGCAGTGGCCAATGGTTCGTCGAAGGCCTGTCGCCGCGCGCCGGCATCGCGCTGTTGCGCGCCGCCAAAGCCAAGGCCCTGATGGACCGCCGTGACCACGTCGCGCCCGACGACATCCAGGCCGTGCTGGTGCAGACCGCCGCCCACCGCCTGCACCCGATCCCCGGCGCCGGCCGCGGCGCGGCCGAGCAGGTGATGGCGATGCTCAAGGCGGTGGCCGTCTTGTGATCGGGGCCGTGCTCGGCGGCCCGCGCCGCCGCCTGCGTGCCTGGTGGCAAGCCCGCCATCCGCGCACCGACACCTGGACGCTGACCCAGCGCAACATCTACATCGTGCCGACCGGCGCCGGCTTCGTCTTTGCCGCCGTGCTGCTGGTGATGCTGCTGGCGGCCATCAACTACCAGTTGAGTCTCGGCTACGTGCTGACCTTCCTGCTCGCGGGGGCCGGCTTCGTCTCGATGCACCTGACGCACAACACCCTGCGCGGCCTGACCCTGCACCTGAAAGCGCCGCAACCCGGCTTTGCCGGCCAGGCCTTGCCGCTGGAGATCGTGCTGACCAGCCCGGCACGCCTGCAGCATGGCGTTGGCCTCGGCTTTCAGGCCAACGCTGACAGCCCAGCCGAGGCGGCCGATGTCTTCGTCGACGTGCCGGCCGGCGGCCAGGCGACCGCCCACCTGGCCTTCATGCCCGCCCACCGTGGCCTGCACGACGTGCCTGCGCTGCGCGCCGAAACCCGTTACCCCTTCGGTCTGTTTCGCGCCTGGACGGTGTGGCGGCCCGCGGCGCGCGTGCTGGCCTGGCCCACGCCCGAGCAGCCGGTGGCGCCGCTGCCTGCTTCGCCGGCCACGGCCGGCGAAGCGGCGCAACGCAAGGCCAGCGACGGCGGTGAATTCGAGGGCGTGCGCGCCTACCGCCGCGGCGACGCACTCAAGCAAGTGGTCTGGAAGAAGGCCGCACGCACCGGCGAATTGGTCAGTCGCGATGCCAGCAGCGCGCTGCAGCAAGAGCTGTGGCTGGACTGGCAGTTGACCCAGTTGTCCGGCACCGAAGCGCGGTTGTCTCGCCTGGCGGCCTGGGTGCTGGCCGCTGAAGCCGCGGGCGTGTCGCACGGGCTGCGCCTGCCCGGCGTCGAAATCGCGCCCGGCAGCGGCGCCGCGCAGCAGCGGCGCAGCCTCGACGCCCTGGGGCAATGGTCGTGACACCCGCAGGCATGCATCGCCTTGGTTGGAGTGGGTGGCCAGGCTGGGGCCACCTGCCGCGCGACTCACGCGACGTGCTCTTCCTGCTGGCCGTGATCGGCTGGACCCTGGCGCCGCACTTCGCCCACCTGCCGCTCTGGTGCCCCCTACTCACGGTGCTGGTCATCGCCTGGCGTGCCCGCCTGGCTGTGACCAATGCCGCCCTGCCCGGCCGCTGGCCACTGATCGGCCTGCTGGTGCTGGCGATGGGCCTGACCTGGTGGAGCCACCGCACCCTGCTCGGCAAGGACGCCGGCATCACCATGCTGGTGGTGCTGATGGTGCTCAAGACCCTGGAGCTGCGCGCCCGGCGCGACGCTCTGGTGGTCTTCTTCCTCGGCTTCTTCATCGTGCTGACGAACTTCCTCTACTCGCAGAGCCTGGGCGTGGCGGCGGCGATGCTGGTCTCGGTCTGGGGCCTGCTGACCGCCCTGGTGCTGGCCCACATGCCGGTCGGACGACCGCCGCTGGCCCAGGCCGGCGGCGTGGCGGCGCGCGCGGCCCTGCTCGGGGCGCCGATCATGATCGTCCTCTTCATGCTGTTCCCGCGCATGGCACCGCTGTGGGCGGTGCCGCAGGACACCTTGGCCAAGACCGGCCTGTCGGGCAGCCTGCGCAGGGGGGGCATTGCCGAGCTGGCGATCGACGAGAGCATCGCCTTTCGCGTGCGCTTCGACGGCGGCGCGCGTCCGCCGGCCGCGGTGCTCTACTGGCGCGGGCC
>JANNGJ010000110.1:0-3095 GCA_031403815.1 Burkholderiales bacterium
GAAGCTCAGCGTCATGCGCCGCAGGTCCTTCACGGGCTCCATGCGCAGCAGGCGCAGTGCGGCCTTGGGCGCCAGGTAGTCGGCGGCATAGCGCAGCTCGGCGCGCTGGTAGTCCGGCACCGCCATGAAGTGGCGGCGCGCCAATGCTTCGAGCTGGTCCAGGCTGCCCGGCCCGGTCAGGGCCAGCGTCATTCGATTCGCGCTGTAGTAACGCTGGTGAAAGGCCAGCAGCTCCTCGCGCGTGGTGCCCTTGAGGGTGTCGCGGTTGCCAGTGCCGAAGTTTCGCGCCGGGTGGCCGAGCCGGTATATCGAGTTGCGCAGCGAATACTCGCGCCAGCCGTCGTCCTCGAGGTTCTTCTGAAACTCTGAATGGACGGCGTTGACCTCGCGCTCGTTGAACTCGGGCGTGAACTTGGGCGCGATGAAGAACTGGGCGAAGCGATCAACGGCGCCCTCGAACGCGCCCGGTTGAACTTCCAGGTGGTAGTTGGTGCGGTCGCGCGCGGTGTAGGCGTTGCTGTAGCCGCCATTGCGCTGCAAATACTCGCCGAACTCGGCCACCGACGGGTACTTCTCGGTGCCCAGAAAAAGCATGTGCTCAAGGTAGTGGGCCAGGCCCTGGCGCCCGGGCGGGTCACTCAGGTTGCCGACGCCGACGGCCATCGAGGCTGACGCCACATTGAGCTTGGGGTCTGACAGCAGCAGCACCTTCATGCCGTTGGGTAGCACGAAGCGGCGGTAGGTCGATGCGTCGTTGGGTGCCGCCTGGCGCGCCGGTACTGCAGCCGGGTTGATCGCGGCTGGCGAGGCGGCAGGCAACGCCCCGCTGGCACCCAGTGCGGTGAAGCTGGTGGCCACCAGCAGCGAAGCGAAAAGGCGAAGAAAGGTCATGAACATCCCACGGCTCGGCACATCGGAGGCGGCAGTGTAGGGGCGGGGCCGAGGCGCGGCCGGCCAGTGCGTATCCAGGCGTGCCCGAGTGGGCTGGCCTGCCCGGCAGGACTCGAACCTGCGACCCCCAGCTTAGAAGGCTGGTGCTCTATCCAGTTGAGCTACGGGCAGTGGGTGCTGGAGGGTGCGTGGTGGTCGGGGGCGACACGATTCGAACGTGCGACCTACTGCTCCCAAAGCAGCCGCGCTACCAAGCTGCGCCACGCCCCGACTGGTTGCCATTCTACGGGCCGGCCCTGCGCAGCGGGGGCGCCGCCGCTGCGGGCGCGGGCAACTGCAGCTGCCGCCGCACGGCGATGCACTGCAGGATGTGCTGCTCGCAAACATAGCGCAAGGCGCCGTAGGTCAGGGCCGCCGACAGGGCCTGGCCGGCGATGGGCACGAACTTGGCCACCTGCTGCGTGGTCAGGCGCACGCCGACGACCTTCAGCGCCTTGAGCACCAGCTCGCGCGTGATGAGCTTGCCCACCAGCATGCCACCGCCTGCGCTGAGTGCCTTGTAAACGACCACGCGGCGGTCCGGCGCCAGGCGCTCGATCTGCTCCGGCGCGAGGCCGAAGGCGTGGTTGATGTCGGGCAGCAACTTGACCAGGACGCCGATGTCGGTCAGCCAATCGAGGCCGGGCACCGGCACCATGGCCACGCCCGCCGCCAACAGCGCGCGTTGCTTGACGCGCTGGCGGCAGCGGCCGGCGATGGCATCGACGCTGTCGACGGCGTCCGTCGCCTCGACCGTATCGCCACGCCCTGAACGGCTGCGCAGGGCCATGGTGGTCAGACGGCCCAAGGCCGGTCGAGCACGACGATGCCGTCAGCATCGGCGTAGAGCCAGTCACCCGGGCGCACCGCAACGCCCTGAAGGCGCACCGGCACGTCGCGCTGGCCGGCGCCGCGCTTGGCTGGTGGCACGGGGCACAAGGCCAGGGCGCGGATGCCGATGGCGCACCTCGCCAACTCGGCCGCATCGCGCACGCACCCATCGACGACGATGCCGGCCCAGCCGCTGGCCACGGCCAAGGCACCCAGGTTGCCGCCAACCAGGGCGGTGCGCAGCGAGCCGCCGCCATCGACCACCAACACACGGCCCGCACCCGGGGACTCGAGCGCGGCGCGCACCAGGCTGTTGTCTTCGAAACACTGCACGGTGCTGACCGGCCCGCTGAACCACGCGCGGGCGCCGAACTCGCGCCAGTGCGGCGGCAGCACGCGCAGTGCGTCGCTGGTGTCGCTGCGGTGGGCGTCGCAGATGTCGCAGGTGGCAAAGGCGCTCATGGGTCGGGCCGGGTGGCAGCGCTGTCTGGCGCCTGCGCAATGTAGCGCGCCGCGGCGGCAGCAGCGGTCAGCCGAAGCAATAGGCCGCAATCTTCAACCACAGACCGTGGCCGAGGGCCCAAGCGGATGCGGCGGCCAGCATGCCCCCGGCCAGGCGCACGGCCCAGCGCAAGGCCTGCGGCGTGGCCAGGGCACGTTGCCACGCCGCGCCGGCCATCAACAGGCCAAGCGACGAGGCCAGCGCAAAGACGGCCATCACCATCGCGCCGCCAGCAGCATCGTTCGCCAGCGCCGCGACCAGCAGGGCCGATTGCAGCAAGCCGCACGGCAACAGAACCCAGACGCTGCCGAGCGCGGCGCTGCGCAGCGGCGCTTGCATCGGCAGCCAGCCCGCGGGTGCGTTGGCCAGCACCGGGGAGCGGCCGATCATCATCCAGGCTGGCTGGCGGCCGGTCCAGAGCAAATACAGGCCGAGCACCAGCGCGGCCCCATGCACCAGCGACCAAAGCGGCCGCAGCGCCGGCGCAACCTGCGCCCAGGCACCCAGTGCACCGACGCTGGCGGCGGCCAGCGCGCCGCCGGCAGCGTAGCTCGCGAGACGGCCGAGATGCAAGCCCAGCAGCGCGCGCGACGCGCGCGGACCGCTGCGCTGCGTGATCGCGGTGCAGGCTGCGCCACACATCGCTGTGCAGTGCAAGGAGCCCGCCAAGCCCATCAGCAGCGCCGCCAGCAACAAGGACAGGTTCATGACGGCGGCAATCCCGGACGCTCGCTGCTGGGCTTCAAGCCTGTTGCGCGTCGGCGTCGACGGCTTGCATCAGCGCCGCCGTGATCGCGCTGGCCACCGCAATGACCGCCCAGAAGACCAGGAA
>JANNGJ010000111.1:0-4734 GCA_031403815.1 Burkholderiales bacterium
ACGGCGCGGCCCAGGTTGCCATCGAGCAGCTTCAGGCCGCCCGTGGACGCAAAGGGCTGGGCTGCGCCACGCACGACGCTGTCATCACCACTGGCCACCGGCCAGGCGCGCCAGACCAGTTTCGGGGTGCCGTGCTCCAGCGCCGGCTCGTCGCAGAAAGCGCGTAGGCCGCGTTCACTCACGGTGGCCACGTCGGCATGCATATAGCCGGCGTCGAGCAACTCGCGCAGCACGAAGCCAGGGCCACCCGCGGCCTGGAACTGGTTCACGTCGGCACTGCCGTTCGGGTACACGCGGGCCAGCAGCGGCACAGCGGCTGACAGATCGGCGAAGTCGGTCCAGTTGATCAGGATGCCGGCGGCACGGGCCACGGCCACCCAGTGGATCAGGTGATTGGTCGAACCCCCGGTGGCCAGCAGCGCCACCATAGCGTTGACGATGCAGCGCTCATCGACGAGTTGACCGATCGGCGTGAAGCGCTGCACTCGGGTGATGCCCAGCACGGTGCGCACGGCCTCGCGCGTCAGCGCGTCGCGCAGCGCTGCATGCGGGTGCACGAAGGCGCTTCCCGGCACGTGCAGGCCCATCGCCTCGAGCAGCATCTGGTTGCTGTTGGCGGTGCCGTAGAAGGTGCAGGTGCCGGCACCGTGGTAGGCCGCACTCTCGGCTTCGAGCAGCTTGTCGCGGCCGACGAGGCCCTGCGCGTGCTGCTCGCGGACCTTGGACTTGGCGGTGTTCGACAGGCCGGTGCCCATCGGCCCGGCGGGCACGAAGACGCAGGGCAGATGGCCGAAGTGCAGCGCGCCGATCAGCAAGCCGGGCACGATCTTGTCGCACACGCCAAGCAGCAGCGCGGCGTCAAACATGTCGTGCGTCAGCGCGATCGCGGTGCCCTGGGCGATGTTGTCGCGCGAGAACAAGCTCAGCTCCATGCCAGGCAGGCCCTGCGTGACGCCGTCGCACATGGCGGGAACGCCGCCGGCCACTTGCACCGTGGCACCAAGCTTGGCCGCCTCATCGCGAATCACGGCTGGGAAACTCTCATAGGGCTGGTGCGCCGAGAGCATGTCGTTGTAGGAGGTCACGACCGCGATGTGCGGCGCGCGCTCAGCCACGATCTTCAGTTTGTCGTTGGCCGGCATTGCGGCCACCGCGTGGGCCACATTGGCGCAGCCCATGCGGTCGCTGCCGCGGGGCCGCGCCGCCAAGGCGGCCACCCGCGCCAGGTACGCGCGCCGCAGCGGCGCACTGCGTTCGCGGATACGCTGGGTGACTTCGATCAGGGCAGACTTCATGGCGGTGGCACGATGTAACGCAGGTTCTCATTTTCACGTAATCGGGTTACATCGTCAACGCCGGCCGATGTCATCATTGCGGGCGATGGACCCTGCTCCCGACACGCCGCACCGCGTCGCGCCGCTGCGCGACCCACAAGCCTTGCTGGCGCGCACCCGCGCCGAGTGGGGCGGGCGCAGCGACCTGTGGGTTTTCGGCTATGCCTCGCTGCTCTGGCGCCCGGAATTCGAGTTCAGCGAACACCATGCCGCGCGGGCGCATGGCTGGCACCGGGCCCTGCGCATGGCCTCGCGCATCAATCGCGGCACGCCAGAGCGGCCGGGTCTGGTCTTTGCGTTGTTCCCGGGCGGGTCCTGCCAGGGCGCCGTGTACCGCATCCCGCGCCCGCGCGTGGCGACAGAACTCGAACGCCTGTGGCAACGTGAAATGCCCACCGGCGTGTACGACCCGCGCTGGCTGGCCTGCCGCACCGCCCACGGTGACATCCAGGCCCTGGCATTCACCTTGTCGCGGCGCAGCCCGCAACACACGGGGCGCCTGCCCGACACGCAGCTGATCGACATCCTGCGCCACGCCAACGGCCGCTATGGCAGCACGCTCGACTATCTGCTCGAAACGGCGCGCGCACTGCGCGAGCGCGGTGTGCGCGACCGTGAAATCGAGCGCCTGGTGAGCCTGGCCCGTCAGCACCGACTGGCCTGAGGCCGTCAGCCCTGGGCGGGCGGCCGTGTGGCCGGCGCGCCACCGCCCTTGACAGCGCGCAGTGCCGCGAGGTCTTGCACGGTGTCGATGTCAATCAGCACACCAGCGTCATCCACCTCCACCGCCTGGGCCGGGTAGCGCGCCACCAGGCGGCGTGCGCCCTCGTCGCCCGACAGGGCCACCAACTCAGAGTAAAGCTCCGCCGAGAACCCGACCGGGTGGCCGCGCAGGCCGCGGTACTGGGCATAGGCCACCGCGTGCGTCGACAGTGCCTGCGCAACCTGGCCCATCGCACTGGCCGAAACGCGGGGCATGTCGGCTGGCAGCAGCAGCCAACCCGACGCAGCGGCGCGCGCCGAGACCCCGGCGGCAATCGAGTCCCCCAGGCCACGCCCGGCCGCTTGTGTGGGCACGACGATCACATCGCGCGCGGCCACCTGCTGTTGCGCCAGCGACGCGAGTTCGCTGGTCGTGACGACAACCACCGGCAGACCGCTGGCAATCGCGTTGCGCAAGGTCACGCTGAGCAGGGACGCACTTGCGTCACCGGCGTCGCCAACGCGTTGAGCCAGCTTGGGCCCGCTGCCGGCAAAGCGCTTGCCCAGGCCGGCAGCCAGCACGATCACGGTCGTCGGGGAAATCATGGGTGGCGCAAAACTCGGCGTTGCTAGGCTGTCGCTGCGGCAACAGTGGCTGCAAGAATCGCCTTTCGAGGGCCGCGCCGTAAGTGGGGCCACCACCTAAGGCCTTCCACGTAAGCAGTGATGTGGAGGAGGACAACCCTTTATGCTGCCGCCATGGACACTCCCGCGCCCCAGGACATTGCCGCGCTGCGCAAGAGCTACGAGCGAGCCGAACTCGACGAAGCCGCGTCGCACAGCGATCCGCTGCTGCAGTTCGCGCGGTGGCTGCAGGAGGCCATCGCCGGCGCCCTGCCCGAGCCCAACGCCATGACCCTGGCCACCGTCGGCGCGAATGGCCGGCCATCGACGCGGGTAGTGCTGATCAAGGGCTACGACGCGCGCGGCATCGTCTGGTACACCAACTACCAAAGCCGCAAGGGCCGCGAGCTGGAGGCCCTGCCCTTCGCCGCATTGCAGTTCCATTGGGTCGAGCTCGAGCGCGTGGTGCGCATTGAGGGCCGCGTCGAGCGGGTCAGCGCCGCCGAGAGCGATGTCTACTACGTGTCCCGGCCGCTCGACTCACGCCTGGGCGCCTGGGCCTCGCCGCAAAGCGAAGTCATCGCGTCGCGCGCCGTGCTGGTGGCGAGTGCAGCCAAGGTCGCCGCCCGCTACGCGTTGCACCCGCCACGGCCGCCCCACTGGGGTGGCTACCGGCTGGTACCGGACCGCTGGGAGTTCTGGCAGGGGCGCAAGAGCCGCCTGCACGACCGCCTGTGCTACCGCAAGGTGGCGGACGGCGGCGACGCCTGGCTGCGCGAACGCCTGGCCCCGTGACGCGCAGCGCCGTGCGCTATGCCTTCTTCACGCGTGCGGCAAAGGTGCGCTTGAACTTCTCGACCTTGGGTGCCACGACGAAGGCGCAGTAGCCCTGGCCGGGGTGGTTGGCGAAATAGTGCTGGTGATAGTCCTCAGCGCGCGAGTAGTTCGCCAGTGCCTTGATTTCCGTCACCACGCGTCCCTTGTTGACCAGGTTGGACTCGGCCAGCACTGCTTGCGCTACGGCCTCTTGCTCAGCGCTGCCGAAGTAGATACCCGAGCGGTACTGCGTGCCGACATCGTTGCCCTGGCGGTTGAGCGTGGTCGGGTCGTGAACGTGAAAGAAGATCTCGAGCACTTCGCGCAGGGTGATGCGGGTGTTGTCAAAGCTCACGCGCACGACTTCGTTGTGGCCGGTGTCGCCGCCGCAAACTTGCTCGTAGCTTGGACTCAATACGTGCCCATTGCAGTAGCCCGACTCGACCGCGGTGACGCCATCGACTTGCTCGTACACCGCCTCCGTGCACCAGAAGCAGCCGCCGCCGAGGGTAATAGTTTCATTGGCCATGTCGTGCTCCTGAGTCAGGTGAAGTGGTCGCGCGGGACCCTTGCCGCCTTACACGGGCGCAATTATCTACAGGCGCAGGAGATCACCCGCCCAATGAAAAGAGCCCCTGGCCAGGCCAGGGGCTCATCGGGTGCAAGGGGCTCAGCGCCCGCGCGTCACTTGGCGAAGGGGCCCGGACGTTTGGGCTTGAAGGCACCACCCGGCTTGCGGGCGCCGCTCGGCGCGCCGAAGCGCGGCTTGCGGTCGAAGGGACGGGCGCCGCCGCCAAAACCGCCTTCGCTGCGGAAGCCAGCGCTGCCGGTGGTGCGCGGCGCAGCCTTCTTCGGCTCGAGGCCGGTGATAGTGGCCACGGGAATTGACTGCGTCGTGAACTGCTGAATGCGGCGGATCATGCCGGCATCACCCGCCTCGGCCAGCGTGACAGCCAGGCCCTGACGACCGGCGCGGCCGGTGCGGCCGATGCGGTGCACATAGTCCTCGGCCTTCATCGGCAGGCCGAAGTTGATGACATGGCTGATCGTCGGCACGTCGATGCCACGCGCGGCGACATCGGTGGCCACCAGCACGCGCAGCTTGCGCGAGCGCAGGCCCTGCAGCACGTGGTTGCGCCGGCCCTGTGGCAGGCCGCCGTGCAACGAGGCCACAGCGTGGCCCATGTCGGCCAGGCGGTCGGCCAGCCAGTCGGCATCGCGCTGCGTGCTGGTGAAGACCAGGGCCTGGTCAACTTCA
>JANNGJ010000112.1:0-4193 GCA_031403815.1 Burkholderiales bacterium
GTCAAGCCCAGCCTGGTGATGAAAGGCGGCTTCATCGCCGCCGCCGCGATGGGCGACGCCAACGCCAGCATCCCGACGCCGCAGCCGGTCCACTACCGCCCCATGTTCGGCAGCTACGGCGGCGCGCTCTCGCGCACCTCGCTCACCTTCGTCAGCCAGGCCGCGCTGGACTCGGGTGTGGCCGAAAGCTACGGCCTGCACAAACGCCTGGCGGCGGTGAAAGCCTGCCGCACCGTGAAGAAAACGGACATGCTTCTCAACGACTACCTGCCCGTGATGCAGATCGACGCCCAGACCTATGAGGTGCGTGCCGACGGCCAGCTGCTGACCTGCGAGCCGGCGAGCGTGCTGCCCATGGCGCAGCGCTACTTCCTCTTCTGAACGGCCCGCCATGTTGATCGCCAACAAGTGCATCGCCCAGGGCCGCGGCCTGGCCGCCGTGCTGCTCAAGCGCGCCGCCACGGTCGCCCTCGACTGGGACACGCGCAGCAAGAGCCGCTTCGACGCGACCGACAGCACCGGGCGCCACCTGGGCATCTTTCTGGCGCGCGGCCAGGTGCTGCGCGGCGGCGACGTGCTGGTGACCGAGGACGGCTCGTTGGTGCGGGTGCTGGCGGCGCCGCAGCCGGTGCTGCGCATCGCGCCCTGCCCCGCGCATGGCAATGCACTGGACCTGCCGCGCGCGGCCTACCACCTGGGCAACCGCCATGTGGCGCTCGAGGCTCAGGCCGAGTGCCTGCAGATCGAGCCCGACCCCGTCCTGGCCGACATGCTGCGGGCCATGCACTTGATCGTCGCCGAACTGAGCGCACCCTTCGAGCCCGAGGGCGGCGCCTACGCGGCGGCGGCCCACGGCCACGGCCACACGCACGACCACGCCGACCCTGTCCACAGTCACGATCACCGGCACCCGCACCCGTGAGCCACAACCCGGCCTCGCTGCTGAAGCTGTTGTGGCTGGCCTCGCCCGCGCTGCCGGTCGGCGGTTTCAGCTACTCCGAGGGCCTCGAAGCGGCCATCGAATCGGGCGCCGTGCATGACGAAGCCAGCGCCCAAGCGTTGCTTCTCGATCAACTGCATCTGGCCCTGGGCCGCAGCGAGCTGCCTTTGCTGGCGCAAGCACTCGCCGCGTGGACCACGCATGACAGCGCACGCATCGTCGCGCTGAATGCCTGGGCGCTGAGCACCCGGGAAAGCAGCGAGTTGCGGCGCCAAAGCGAGCAGATGGGCCGCTCGATGCACGACTGGCTGCGCCAGCGTGCGCCCGACGATCCGCGCCTGGCCACGCTGGCCGAGCTGGCGCCGGCGCCAGCCTGGCCGATCGCCTTTGCGCTGGCTGCAGCCCAAAGCGGCGCTGAACCAAACGATGCCCTGCTGGCCTTCGGCTTCGGCTGGGCCGAGAACATGGTGCAGGCCGCACTGAAAGCCATGGCGCTCGGCCAGAGTGGCGGTCAGCGCATCCTCGCCACGCTGGCCGGCGCCCTGCCCGCCGCTGTCGATGCCGCCTTGGCCCTGCCCGACGACGCGCGCCAGGCCTTCACGCCGATGCTGGCCATCTTGTCGTCGCAACACGAAACCCAATACTCCAGGCTGTTCCGCTCATGACTTCACCGCTCCACCACGTCCCCGGCCGAACCAAGAAACTGCCGCCGCTGCGCGTGGGCGTCGGCGGCCCGGTCGGCTCGGGCAAGACCACCCTGGTAGAAAAACTCTGCAAGGCGATGCGCGAGAAGTGGGACCTGGTGGTCGTCACCAACGACATCTACACCAAGGAAGACCAGCGCCTGCTCACCGTGGCCGGTGCGCTGGACGCCGAACGCATCATGGGCGTGGAAACCGGCGGCTGCCCGCACACCGCGATCCGCGAAGACGCCAGCATCAATCTCGAAGCGGTGGACCGCATGCTCGAGAAGTTCCCCAACGCCGACATCGTCTTCATCGAGTCCGGCGGCGACAACCTGGCCGCCACCTTCAGCCCCGAGTTGTCCGACCTCACGCTGTATGTCATCGACGTCGCCGGCGGCGAGAAGATCCCGCGCAAGGGCGGTCCCGGCATCACCAAGAGCGACTTGCTGGTGATCAACAAGACCGATCTGGCGCCTTACGTCGGCGCCGATCTGGCCGTGATGGAAGCCGACACGCAGCGCATGCGTCCGCTGCACGCCAGCAAGCGCCCCTATGTGATGACCAACCTGCGCACCAACGACGGCCTGGCTGCGGTGGTGCGCTTCATCGAGACCCGCGGCCTGCTGGAGACGGCAGGGGCCTGATCGCCAGCGCGCGGTATTCTCCGCGCCACCATGTACGCGTCCTTCTTCGGCCTCAAGCACGAGCCGTTCTCGATCGCGCCGGACCCGCGCTACCTCTTCATGAGCGAGCGCCACCGCGAGGCGCTGGCGCACCTGCTGTACGGCGTGAAGGGCGCGGGCGGCGGCTTTGTGCTGTTGACGGGCGAGATCGGCGCGGGCAAGACCACCGTCTGCCGCTGCCTGCTCGAGCAGATCCCCAAGCGCTGCAACGTGGCCTACATCTTCAACCCCAAGCTGACGGCGCTGGAGTTGATGAAGACGGTGTGCGACGAGTTCCATGTGCCCTACCGCGACGCAGGCCCTGCGGCGCTGACGGTGAAAGACTACCTCGACCCGCTCAACGCGTTCTTGCTCAAGACGCACGCCGTCGGCCTGAACAATGTGCTGATCATCGACGAGGCGCAGAACCTTGCGACAGGCGTGCTGGAGCAGTTGCGCCTGCTGACCAACCTCGAAACCAACGAGCGCAAGCTGCTGCAGATCGTGCTCATCGGCCAGCCCGAGCTGCGCACCATGCTGGCCCGGCCCGAGCTGGAGCAACTGGCGCAGCGCGTGATCGCGCGCTACCACCTCGACGCCCTGACGCAGGCCGAGACGGGCCAGTACCTGCGCCACCGCCTGGCCGTGGCCGGCCTGGGCACCGCCAACCCGTTCTCGCGCCGCGCCATGCTGCGCATTCATCAGCGCTCGCGCGGCGTGCCGCGGCGCATCAACCTGCTGGCCGACCGCGCCTTGCTGGGTGCCTATGCCGACGGCGTGGCGCGGGTGGATCGCGGCATCGTCGACAAAGCCGCGGCCGAAGTGTTCGGGCCGGATGAGCGCGTGCAGCGCCTGCGCCGGCTGGCGCCCTGGGCCCTCGGCGCCATCGTCGGCGCGGCGCTGAGTGCGGGGCTGGCGCTGTGGTGGAGCGCAGCGCCCGCAGTCCCGGCGCCAGCCCAGCGGGTGACGCCAGCCGCGCAGGGCGCTGCAGGCGCGACCACCGACGCGCCCCCCGCCGCGCCGTCAGGCGCCGTGGCTGGCACACCAGCGCCGGTGCTGGCGCCCGCCAGCGTACCGGTCGCACCCGTCGCAGGCGTCGCACTCGGCCCGGCGCTGACCCCGCCCGCGGCCAGCGCAGCGACGGCCGCGCCAGCCCCGCCCCTGTTCCTGACCGCGGCCGAGTTGTCGACCCGCTTTGCCAGCCCGTCGCGGCGCGAGGCGGACGCCTGGCGCGAGCTGGCCCTGCTCTGGCGCATGGAGCTGCCGGCGGGCGGCGGCGACCTATGCGTGCAACCGCCGCCCTGGCAATGCTTTCGCAGCAGCAATGGCGGCCTGGCGCTGATCCGCCAGCTCGACCGCCCGGGTCTCATCACGCTGCGCGACGACGCCGGCCGCACCCTGCCCGCCGTGCTCCTGGCCCTGGACGACAGCAGCGCCCGCCTTGGCATCGGTGCGCGGACCCTGAGTGTTTCGCTGGTCTCGCTGGCCAATGTCTGGCAAGGCGACTTCGCCACCTACTGGCAGGCCCCTGCCGGCTACCAGCGGGTGCTCGGCGATGGCGACAGCAGTGAGCTCGTCACGCGTCTGGCCACCCAGTTGGCCAGCGTGCGCGGTGAGCCGCTGCCGAGCGGACCGCAGCGCTACGACGCGGCATTGAAGTCTCGCGTGCAGGCCTTCCAGCTCGCCCATGGCCTGCGCGCCGACGGCCTGGCCGGGCCCACTACCTTCATGCAACTGCTGCGCGCCACAGGCGACCGAAGTGAGCCGCGCCTGGCCGGCGCACGCTGATGTCCTACATCCTCGAAGCGCTGAAGAAGGCCGACGCCGACCGTGAGCGCAACCGCGTGCCCGACCTGCACGCCCAGCCCGACCCGCTGGCCGACCGCGACCGCCTGCGCAGCGGCA
>JANNGJ010000113.1:0-4085 GCA_031403815.1 Burkholderiales bacterium
TTCAGGGTGTGCAGGTCGGTGCTCGCAAAGCCGATCTCGGCCAGGCTGGGCACACCGCTGGGCACACCGGCCGGCACGGCCGCCAGCGCACCGGCATGGTGGGCGACCGGATAGGCGCGCAGGAAGTAGGGTTCGAGTTTCTTCAGCCAGGCGTTCTTGTAGGGCGTGAACACGCTGAAGGGGCTGCCAGCTTGCGTGAGCACTTCGCTGCGCTCGAACACCACATGGTCTTTGCTCGTGTGCAGCACGATGCCCGCGGCGGCCAGGGCGCCGCGCACCTGCGCGTCGCGCGCCAGGGCCTCGGGTTCGTCGTCGTGGTTGGCGTACACCGCCTGCACCCGCAGCGTGGCGGCCAATTCAGGCAGGGCTTGCATGGCGTGGCCCTGGCGCACCAGCAGCCCCACGCCTTCGACACCGTGCGAGGCGGCCAGCGCGCGCAACTGCGCCTCCAGGCCGACGAGGCTGTCGCGGATGAATTCGACGCGCCGGTCGGCGCGCGGCAGGCCGTCCAGGATGGCGCGGTCGAAGATGAAGCTGCACCAGACTCGTCGCGCCGTGCGCAGGGCGTGGTGCAGGGCTGCGTTGTCGTCGCAACGCAGGTCGCGGCGCAGCCAGACCAGGGCGCTGTCGAGCGACTTGGCGGTCAGGTTCGGGCTCATGTCGGGCACGCCAGCAAGACCTCCAGGCAATGCTCGCGCACGGCATAGAAGTCCTTCAGGGCACGGATCTGCGCCAGCACCGGCTCGGCCGGCAGCGGCTGCTGCCGCTTCACGGCCAGGATCATCTTGTTCTTGCTGGTGTGTTCCAGGCTGACGAACTCGAACACCTGGGTGTCGTAGCCATGGGCTTCGAGCAGCAGGGCGCGCAGGCTGTCGGTGAGCATCTCGGCCTCCTGGCCGAGGTGGATGCCGTGTTGCAGCATGGGCGCCAGCATCGCCGGGCTTTTCAGTTGCGGCCGGATCTGCTGGTGGCAGCAGGGCGAGCAGATGATGAGCGAGGCGCCGGCGCGAATGCCGAGGTGGATGGCGTGGTCGGTAGCGGTGTCGCAGGCGTGCAGCGCGATCACGATGTCCAGCGGCGTGGCGGCGCGTTGGCGCACGTCGCCGAGTTCGAAATTCAGGCCGCTCGCGCCAAGCCGCAGTGCGGCCTTGTTGCACAACTGCACCAGGTCGGGCCTCAGCTCGACGCCGGTGATCTCGGCCTCGCGGGCCAGGGTCTGGCGCAGGTGGTGGTGGACCGCGAAGGTGAGGTAACCCTTGCCGCTGCCGAAGTCGGCGACGCGCAATTGGGCCTGCGCCTTCAGCGGTGAAGTGAGCAGTGCGTGGTCGAGGATTTCGACGAACTTGTTGATCTGCTTGAACTTGCGCGCCATGGCCGGCACCAGTTGACCGTCGGGCGTGGTCACGCCCAGGGCGGCCAGGAAGGGCAGATCGAGCGTCACATGGCGCTGCTTCTCGCGGTCATGCGCTTGCGGCGCCGCGACGTCGCGTGTGTTGGCCTGCTGGTGCAGGCTGGCCTGGCCCTTTTTCGTGAAGCGCAGCTCCAGGTCTTCGCCGGCCGCCAGCAGGTGGGCGTGGCGGAAGCGGCTGCCGACCAGCCCGCGCAACAGGGCCAGGCCCTCGCCCACCGGGTGGTTGTGCGTGATGTCGCGGGTGGCGTGGCTGTAGGTAAAGTTCAACTGCGCTTGGCCCCGCAGTTGCAACGGGCGCACGGTCAGGCGCAACAGGTCGGCGTCGTCGGGCCCTGGCGCGCCGGGCTTGGCCAGGATCAGGCGCGTCAGGCTGCCTTGCGCCAGGTGCAGGCCCAACTGCGCAAAGAATCGATCGACGGGGGCGGCAACGGTTGCTAGGGCCATGCCGTGATTGTCGGCGCAGTCGATAGAATCAAGCCACGATGGCCGACGCCGCCCGCATCAACCTGACCAATCAGTTCCTGATTGCCATGCCCGGCATGGCGGCCGACGACAACTTCTCAGGTGCCGTGGTCTACCTCTGCGAGCACACCGAGAAAGGCGCGCTCGGGTTGGTGATCAACAAGCCGATCGACATCACCCTGCGCAATCTGTTCGAGAAGGTCGAGCTCAGCCTGACGCGCGACGACCTGGTGGAGTCGCCCGTCTATTTCGGCGGCCCGGTGCAGACCGAGCGGGGCTTTGTGCTGCACGAGCGCCAGTCCGACGCCAGCAGCCCCTACAGCTCGACGCTGTCGATCCCCGGCGGCGGCCTGGACATGACGACCAGCAAGGATGTGCTCGAGGCGGTGTCCAACGGCGCCGGCCCGAAGAAGCTGCTCATCACCCTGGGCTACAGCGGCTGGGGCGCCGGCCAGCTCGAGGACGAACTCGGCCGCAACGGCTGGCTGACGGTCGATGCCACACCCGAAGTGATCTTCGACACCCCCATCGCGCAGCGCTACGACCGCGCGCTCTCGCTGCTCGGCTTCGACCCGCGCATGCTCAGCCAGGAGGCGGGGCACGCATGAGTGGCGCCGCGCGCGCCTCGGCTGCCGCGCCTGCTTTGTTTTTGGCCTTTGATTTCGGCACCCAGCGTGTCGGCGTGGCCAGCGGCAACAGCCTCACGCACACCGCCACCCCGCTCACCACCGTGGCCCAGGAAGCCAGCAGCGCGCGCTTTGCGGCCATCGGCGCCTTGATCGCTGAGTGGCAGCCTGCAGCCCTGGTGGTCGGCGTGCCGCGCCACCCCGACGGCGCGCCGCACGACAATACCCAGCGCGCTCAGCGCTTCGCGCGCCAGTTGCATGGCCGTTTTGGCCTGCCGGTGCATGAGGTCGATGAACGCTACACCACCACCGAGGCCCTGGCAGCGGGCGCTGCAGATGTCGATGCCGCATCGGCCGCGCTGATCCTGGAACAGTACTTCAACCAACCCACTGCATGAGCCCGCCGACGACCCTGACCCTCGACGCCGAAGCGCTCTACGCCGCCCTGCGGACGGGTGTGCGCGGTCTGCTCGGCGGCCTGCCGGAGGTGGCCCTGGTCGGTA
The DNA here is from genome assembly GCA_031403815.1 of Burkholderiales bacterium. Classification (GTDB taxonomy): domain Bacteria; phylum Pseudomonadota; class Gammaproteobacteria; order Burkholderiales; family Burkholderiaceae_C; genus CADEEN01. The sequence goes on from JANNGJ010000113.1 coordinate 3,003, forward strand.
TCTGGTCCGGCGGCGCCTGGCTGGCAGCGCGCCTGCAGGCCGACATTGGTCTGCCCGGCGAACCCGGCGTGATCTCGAGTGCCCTGCACCGCGACGACTTCAGCGAGCGCGGCATGTCGCTGGGCGGCGGAAACACCAAGCTGCCGTTTGCGGTTGACGGCCGGCGCATCCTGTTGATCGACGATGTGCTCCACACCGGCCGCACCATCCGCGCCGCCATCAACGAGCTGTATGACTTTGGCCGCCCGGCCAGCGTGAGCCTGGCTGTTCTGGTGGACCGCGGCGGCCGCGAGTTGCCGGTGGAACCGGCCTTTGCGGCGGCGCGCATCGCGCTGGCGCAAACGCAGCGACTGTCCTTGGCGCGCGCCGATGACGGCCGCTTTTCATTCGCCGTCGAAGCGGAGGGCCACTGATGCTCTCCCGGCGCAACCCGCAACTCAACCGCCACGGCGAGCTGATCCACCTGCTCTCGATCGAGGGCCTGCCCAAGGCGGTGCTGACGCAGATCCTCGACACCGCAGGCACCTTCCTCTCCGTCAACGACCGCGACGTCAAGAAGGTGCCTCTGCTGCGCGGCAAAAGCGTCTTCAACCTCTTCTTCGAGAACAGCACGCGCACGCGCACCACCTTCGAGATCGCGGCCAAGCGCTTGTCGGCCGACGTCATCAACCTCGACATTGCACGCAGCAGCACGGCCAAGGGCGAGAGTCTCTTGGACACCATCGCCAACCTGAGCGCGATGCACGCCGACATGTTCGTCGTGCGCCACAGCGAGAGCGGCGCGCCCTACCTGATTGCGCAGCATTGCGCGCCGCATGTGCACGTGATCAATGCCGGCGACGGCCGCCACGCGCACCCGACGCAGGCCCTCCTGGACATGTACACCATCCGCCACTTCAAGGGCGACTTCACGAAGCTCACCGTGGCGGTGGTCGGTGACATCGTGCACTCGCGCGTGGCCCGCTCCGACATCCACGCGCTGACCACCCTGGGCGTGCCCGAGATCCGCGCCGTCGGCCCCAAGACCCTCGTGCCGGGCGATCTGCGCGAGATGGGCGTGCGCGTCTGCCACGACATGGCCGA
>JANNGJ010000114.1:0-3501 GCA_031403815.1 Burkholderiales bacterium
GCGCAGCGGCGAGCGCTGCGCGGTGGTGTCGACGCGCAGGGTCTGCTGCGGCGTGATCCAGTCTTGCCAGCGCACATCGCGCGCCAGGTCATAGATGTCCTGCTCATGGCGGTAGGGCCCATGGGCCAGCGGCCACAACACACGCTGCGCCAGCCGGCACTCCAGGTTCAGCAGCATGGCCGCGCGCTCGTCGCCTTCGACGGTGACGCCGCCGCGCGCGACCAACATCCGGGTCTTGGGGCCGAGGGCGCGCTTGCACTCCTCGGCCAGAAAGGCCTCGGTGCCGGCGGCGCAGGGCAGGAACAGATCGACCAACATCACATGGCCTTGCGCAGGTTGGTCGGGGCGATCTTCAAGGCTTCGCGGTACTTGGCCACGGTGCGTCGCGCCACCGTGATGCCTTGCTCGGCCAGCATCTCGGCCAATTGGTTGTCTGACAGCGGCTTGTCGGCCGGCTCGGCGGCCACCAACTGTTTGATCAGGGCGCGCACGGCGGTGCTCGAAGCGTTGCCGCCAGCCTCGGTGCTCAGGCCACTGCCGAAGAAGTACTTGAGCTCGTAGGTGCCCATCGGCGAGGCCATGTACTTGGCCGTAGTGACGCGCGAAATGGTGCTCTCGTGCAGGCCGAGTTCGTCGGCGATCTCGCGCAGCACCAGCGGCTTCATGGCGATGGCGCCATGCGTGAAGAAGCCCTTCTGGCGCTCGACGATGGCCTGCGAGACGCGCGCGATGGTGTCGAAGCGCTGCTGGATGTTCTTCATGAACCAACGCGCCTCCTGCAGCCGCGCCGACATTGGCGCGCCCGCGCCGTTGCGCTGGCCCTTGATGGCCTGGGCATAAAAGTCGTTGATGCGCAGCTTGGGCATGACGTCGGGGTTGAGCACCACCTTCCAGCCCCGGCCCGCCTTCTGCACGATGACGTCGGGGATGATGATGTTGGCCTCGGCCCGGGTGAAGGGACGGCCCGGTTTGGGCTCGCAGCTGACGATCAACGCCTGGGCCGCCTTGAGCAGCTCTTCGTCCGCGCCGGTGACGGCGAGCAGTCGCTTCAAGTCGCGTCGGGCCAGCAGGTCGAGATGCTGCTTGGCCACGATGATGGCGATGGCCTGCGCTTCGCAGCGCGGCATCGCGCGCAGCTGCAGGGTCAGGCATTCGGGCAGATCGCGCGCGCCGACACCCAGCGGCTCCAGGCTTTGCAGCCACTTCAGCGCGCACTGCAAGCGCTCGAGCAATGCCTGCCGACTGTCGTCATCGTCCTCGGCCAGGTGGGCGGCAATGTCGTCCAGGCTGTCGGCCAGATAGCCGTCACCGTCAAGTGACTCGATCAACACATGCAGCGCAGCGAAGTCTTCCTGGCCCAGCCGCATGCCGGCCAGTTGCGCACGCAAGTGGTCCTGCAAAGACAGGCTGGCGGTGTTGCGCTCCTGCGGGTCGAAGTCATCGTCGCTCGCGCCCGCCGAGGCGCTCGACGGCGTTTCTCGGATGCCGTCAAAGTCTTCGCGCTCGGTCCCGTTCTCCCAGTCGTCGCGCTCCGTGGTGCCCATCTCGGCGCCGTCAATGCCGGCCGGCTCGTCGCTGGCCGACTCGGTGCCGGCGTCGCTGCGGGCTTCAACGTCTTCGCGTTCGGAGCTGGCTGCCGCTGTGGCCAGGGGCCGCTCCAGCGACTGCTCGAACGCCGGCGCTGCTTCGTCCTCGGTTTCCAGAAAGGGGTTCTGCTCGAGCATCTGCTCGACTTCCTGGTGCAACTCGAGCGTGGACAGCTGCAGCAGCCGGATCGACTGCTGCAGCTGCGGCGTCAGCGCCAGGTGCTGCGACAGGCGAACCTGCAGTGAGGGCTTCATGGCACGGTCACATGCGGAAATGTTCGCCGAGATAGACCTTGCGCACGTCGGGGTTCTCGACGATCTCGTGCGGCGTGCCTTCGGCCAGCACGCGGCCCTCGCTGATGATGTAGGCGCGGTCGCAGATGCCCAGGGTCTCGCGCACGTTGTGGTCGGTGATCAGCACGCCGATGCCGCGCGACTTGAGGAAACCGATGATGCGCTGGATCTCGATCACGGCGATCGGGTCGACGCCGGCGAAGGGCTCGTCGAGCAGGATGAAGCGCGGCTGCGTGGCCAGGGCGCGGGCGATCTCGACACGCCGCCGCTCGCCACCCGACAGAGCCGGCGCCGGGCTGGCGCGCAGCTTGTCGATCGACAGGTCAGAGAGCAGACCGTCGAGAAGTTGCTCGATGCGCGCCTTGGGCAGGGCCCGGCCATCGGGGCCGATCTGCAACTCAAGGACGGCGCGGATGTTTTCCTCGACCGTCAGTTTGCGAAAGATGGAGGCTTCCTGCGGCAGGTAAGACAGGCCCAGGCGCGAGCGCTGGTGGATCGGCCGGTGCTCGACGGAGGCGCCGTCGATCAGGATCTCGCCAGCGTCGGCGCGCAGCAGGCCCACGACCATGTAGAAGGTGGTGGTCTTGCCGGCCCCGTTCGGCCCCAGCAGCCCGACCACCTCACCGGCAGCCACGGCCAGGTGAACATCCTTGACCACCGTGCGGGCGCCGTAGCGCTTTTGCAAGCCGCGGGCTTCGAGGCGGCTGGCGACCGTGGTGTTGGGCGGCAGCGACGACAGCGCGCTGGTCAACGCTTGGGCTCCGCCGGCTCGGCCTTGGGCGTGATGACCACGCGCACGCGGCCGTTGCCGGCGCCCGAGGCGGCGCCGCTTGACGCAGGGGCACCCTGCACGTTGAAGGTTTCGTTGCCGTTGTCGTAGGTGATGACGCTGCCGCTGATCTCGTCGGCCGGGCTGCCCCCGCGCAAGCGCCGCACCTGCGCGCTGCCGCTGAAGCGCACGACATCACCGCGGCTGTCGTACTCGATGCGCTCGGCCTGGCCCTCGATGGTTTCATCGACACCGTCGCGCTTTTGCCGGAACGCCGCCGGTTTGCCCGCACTGCCCAGCGCGATCGCGCTGCGGTGGCCGTCGGGCCGTTCGCGCACTTCAACCTTGTCCGCGCGGATGCTCATGGTGCCCTGGGCCACGACGACATTACCGTTGAAAACCACCACTTGCTTGAGCAGGTCGACCGTGCCGGGCTGGTCGGCCTCGATCGTCAGTGGTTTGCCGCGGTCGGCCTTTTCTGCCCGGGTCGGGGCCACCGCGGCCAAGCACAGCAGGAGAGCGAGAAGGGGGTGTAATTTCATGGCGGCACAAAACTTGCAGGACATTCTAGCCACAAGCCCATACCGCCCCGCCTCTGAGGCGTGAAATTCAGCCGGCCTTGCGCGCCTGCTGGATCAGGTAGTCGGCCACCGCCAGCGCCTTGTCGTTGCTGCCGGTCAAGGACCCGGAGGTGAACCAGCGGCCGTGGATGCCCAGGGTTGGCACGCCGTCGATCTTGTAGCCTTCAACCGCCTGCTTGGCCTGGCGCAGCTTGGTCGCAGCGCCGAAGGATTTCATGGCCTCGAGCACCTTGGCGCCGTCGCCGCCATTGGCGCTGACGAAGGCGGCAAT
>JANNGJ010000115.1:0-9543 GCA_031403815.1 Burkholderiales bacterium
CCACCCTGGTCGAGGGGATCGGCCTCGCCCTCGCCGACGCGACTTCCGGGCTCGAAACCCTCGTCGTCAGTGCCCTGCGTCTCGATTGACCGCCCCGTCGTGATGCCTTCGTGAGGTTTGCGCCGCGCTCCGCAGGCAAGATACGCGAATGTATGCCACCCCACCCCGCTTGCTCGTCATCGAAGACGAGCAGGACATTGCCGCGCTGCTCCACTTGCACTTGTCGGATCTGCCGGCCGAGGTCACGGTGGCGCGCGACGGCCCGAGCGGCCTCGCACTGGCGACCGACGGCCGATTCGACGCCATCGTGCTGGACCTGCGGCTGCCCGGCTTGTCGGGCCTGGACGTCTGCCGCACGCTGCGGGCCGGGGGCCACCATGCGCCGATCCTCATGCTGACGGCGCGCACGGCCGAGCTCGACCGCGTACTCGGCCTCGAACTCGGCGCCGACGACTACGTGACCAAGCCGTTCTCGGTGCTGGAGTTGCAGGCCCGCGTGCGCGCGCTGTTGCGCCGCGCCGCGCACGGCAAAACCACGCCCGCCGAAACCGAGCAGCACCTGGCCTGCGGCGAGCTGCGCATCAACCGCGAGCAACGCCGTGCCTGGCTGGCTGGTCAGGAACTGGTGCTCACGCCGCGCGAGTTCGATCTCCTCTGGCACTTCATGCGCCACCCCGGCCGTGCCTTCACGCGCGCCGAACTGCTCGAACAGGTCTGGGGCTACGGCCACGACGGCTACGATCACACCGTCAACAGTCACATCAACCGCCTGCGCGCCAAGCTCGGCGACGACCGCAGCGAGGCGCGCTTCATCCACACCGTGTGGGGCATCGGCTACCGTTTCGAAGCCAGCGGCGTGACCGCGTGATGAAACCCGCGAAACCGGCGATTGCCTGGCACCGCCGCCTGCATGTGCGGCTCACCGCCACGGTGCTGCTGCTGCTGGTGCTGCTGGCCAGCGCGCTGCTCGCTGCCGCGCGCCGTCAGGCCGAACAGGACGCGCTCGAAGCGACACAGCGCCTCCAGCTCGGCCTGGCCGCAACGATCGCTGCGCAGCAGCCGCGGCCGCTGATCGACGCCGCTGGCCGCCCCGACCGCGCGTTACTCGCCGACATTGCAATGCACGCGATGGCACTCAACCCCGCGATCGAGGTCTATCTGCTTGACACCGAAGGCCGCGTCATCGGTCATGCGCTCGACAGCCAGCAGCCGTTGGCCGGGCGCGTAGATCTGTCGGTGGTGCGGCCGCTGGCTGCGCGCGATAGCGTGCCGCCGTCGCTGCCGCTGCTTGGCGACGACCCGCGCCGCCCCGGCGCGCGCAACGTCGTCTCGGTCGAAGGCCTGGCCACCGACGGCCGCATGAGCGGCTATCTGTACGTCGTGCTGCAAGGACAGACGCAGCAGGCGGTGGCCGCCGCGGTGGCGCAATCCGGCGCATGGCGCGAGCTGACCCTGGTCGCGCTCGCGGCCACGGCGGGCGCCGCGCTGCTGTTGGTGCTGGTGATGCGCACGTTCACGCGCCCGCTGCGCCGCCTGACTGACGCGGTGCGCGCCTTTCACGCCGGTACCGGTGACGATGATCTGTCGGGGTCGCGCGGCGACGAAGTCGATGCGCTGCGCGACGCCACGAGCGCGATGCAGCAACGTATCGCGCAGCAGGTCAAACACCTCGAAGACAACGACCGTCTGCGGCGCGAACTCGTCAGCAACATCTCGCACGACCTGCACACGCCGCTGGCTAACGTGCAGGGATATGTGGAAACGCTGTTGTTGGCGGGTGACCAGCTCGACGCAGCGGCCCGCGAGCAGCACCTGCGCACGGCGATGCGCCACCTGAAGCGCCTGCACCGCCGTATCGCCGATCTGTTCGAACTCTCCAAGCTCGACGCCGGCCAGGTGGCGCCTCGACTGGAGGCGTTTCGCCTCGGCGAGCTGTTGCAAGACGTGGTTCAGGACGGTCAGCTCGCTGCGCGTGAACGCGGCGTCAAGCTCGTGCTGGCCGAGAGTGCCGATGCGCAGGCGCGCGTCAGTGCCGACATCGGCCTGATCGAGCGCGTGCTGCAGAACCTCGTGGACAACGCGCTGCGCCACACGCCGCGCGGCGGTGCGGTGACGCTGGCGATCGAACGCGACGGGCCCGATGCCCTGCGCATTGCGGTGATCGACACCGGCAGCGGCATCGCGCGCGAACACCTGCCGCACATCTTCGAGCGCTACTGGCGCGCCGACGACACGCCTGCGCAGCCCAGCCAAGGCGCGAGCGCCGGGCTCGGCCTGGCGATCGTCAAGCGCATCCTCGACCTGCACGGCAGCGCGGTGCAGGTGCACAGCGACCCGGCGCGCGGCACGCGTTTCGAGTTCAGCCTGCCGCAGGCGGCCTGATCAAGCTGCCAACAGTTCCTTGCGCACCCGGTGCACGCGCACCCAGAGGTTGCTTTCGGTGATGTCCATCGCGCCGCAGACTTCGGCGGTGCTGTGGCCGAGCACGACGCGCAACTCGAAGGTCCGGCGCAGCGCAGCCGACAAGGTGTCCAGGCGTGATTGCGTGTGTCGCAAGGCCTGTCGGTGCTCGGCGATGACGCTCGGATCGGCGTGGTCCGACAGCGTTGACCACGCTGAAAGTGGTAGCGCCGCGTCGTCGCCGTCAAGCATCGCGTCGAGGCTGCACTCGCCGCGGCGGCGCCGCAGCGCATCGACGATCTTGTGCTTCAAGATGCTGGTCAGCCATGTGCGCAGGCTCGATCGATCGCCGAAGGTGGCCTGGCCGCCGATGACCGCGACGAGCACGTCATGCACCAAGTCCTCGGCCAGTGCCGCATCGCGCAACTCGCGGCGGGCGTAGCGCAGCAGGTGCTCGCGGTGGCTGCCCAGGCTGTCGATGGTGGCGCACAGGGATGTCATACCCTGAAGGTTGACATGCGGCGGGGCTGTGTGTCCTCACGCAATTCTCACGACCCGGCAGCGATCCGGCCACCGACAAACATGCACCGAATCGTGATCGTTGCGTGAGGAATCCCGCACCCGGAGCTGCTCCACTGCAATCCCGGCTGCAAGGCCATTCTGCCGAAGGAGCATCGCATGTCACTCGCCTCTGTATTCACCCGCCGCGCGGCGCTGGCCGCGTTGGCCACCGCGGCCCTCGGGGCCCAGGCCAACGAAGGCCGCTGGACCTACGAGGTCACCGTCACCAACATCACCGCCAAACAGCAGTTCACGCCGCTCTTGCTGGCCACGCACAAGCCCGACATCCGCTTCTTCACGCTCGGGCAAGCGGCCATCCCGCAGTTGGCGACGCTGGCTGAAGAAGGCAACGTGGCGCCGCTGCGCAGCCTGCTTGACGGCAGCCCACTGGTCAGCGCCACGGCGGCTGGCAGCGGCCTGCTCGATCCGGGCAAGTCGATCACCTTCCAGATTCAGGGCAATCCCTGGAGCGATCGCCTGAGCGTGGCGGCGATGTTGATCCCGACCAACGACGCGTTTGTCGCGCTCAACGCAGTGCAACTGCCCTACCCCGGCTGGCCGGCGCAGACCTACACAGCGATTGCCTACGATGCCGGCAGCGAGGTCAACGACGAGCTGTGCAGCTCGATCCCGGGGCCGTTCTTCGCTGAGTGCGGCGGTTCCGGTGGCGGCGCCAAGGTCAACGGCGGCGAGGGCTTCGTGCATGTGCACCGCGGCGTACACGGCGTCGGCGACCTGAAGCCGAACGTGCGCGATTGGCGCAACCCGGTGGCGCAGGTGCAGGTGCGGCTGGTGCGCGCTGAGCGCTGAGCGCTGAGCGCTGAGCACTGAGCACTGAGCACTGAGCACTGAGCACTGAGCACTGAGCTTCGATCAGCTTGGGGCAGCGGGCGTATGCTCGCCGTCTCATTCAACCCCAGGGATGCCAACGCAATGAGCAGACGATGGAACGCCACTCGAGCCGTAGCCTGCGCGCTCGCACTGGCAGCTGCTGGCGCAGCGGCTGCCGCCGATGGTGTCGTGGCGCTGAAGAGCGCGCACCCGCCGAAAGTCACGCTCGACCGCTTCGAAGCCGCGGCCAAGGAGCGTGGCCTGATGGTGTTCGCGCGCATCGACCATGCCGCGGGCGCGCAGAAAGTCGGCAAGACGCTGCGCCCGACCGAGCTTCTGATTTTCGGCAACCCGCAGGGCGGCACGCCGCTGATGGAGTGCGCGCAATCAGCCGGTATCGATCTGCCGCTCAAGGCGCTGGTGTGGGAAGACGCGCAGGGCCAGTCCTGGCTCGGCTACAACGACCCGGCCTGGCTCGCGCAGCGTCACGGTGCGGCGAGTTGCCCGGTCGTTGAGAACCTGAAGAAGGCGCTGTCGGGTCTGGCTGACGCAGCAGCGAAATAGCGATCGGTACGCGCCGTCCCGGTACGCCCGCCGGTGCGGCGACCATCGGCCCTGTTCGTCGCCTTCGCCAAGACCTTTCTCAAGCATTCCGAGGGCGAGGGACTGGGCGCGCCGGCCGCTCGACGTGCACAGGCGCCGCAGCGGCGCTTCACGCACTGGCGGGGGACGCTGCCGCCTGCCACAGCACCTGGGCCGAGTCTTGCAGTGCTTCGCGCTCTGCCTCGTCCATTTGCGGCACCGGCGTGGGCAGCGAGAGCGCCACACCCTGCAGGCGCAGCGCCGCCGCTTCGGGCCGCTCTGCACGCGCGAGACCGATCGCGTGCGGCGTCGCCGCGAAGCAGGCACTGCAGCAGCCTGGCCGTGACCAAACCGATGGCATGGCTGGTGGCGCCGTTGCGCTGAATCACTTCGTAGGCCGCCACGTGCACTTCGCGGGCAAGTCGTGCTCAAGCTCAAGGCCCCCTGGCGCGACGGCACCACCCACCTGGTGATGTCGCCGCTGGAGTTCATAAAGCTGCTCATTCAAAGGCCGCTTTGTGAAAGGCAAATCCGCAGGCGCTAAGTCGGCAGACGGTCGATTGCTGGCGGACATGAACGACCGCTGACCGGCACCCGATTCTTGTGGCTCTTGCGCTCCGGAACTACCCTGAGGTGACCGGCCGCTTTCAGTCTGGTGCCGTCATCCACCCGCCCGCGTGAGCGATAGCGATTTGCCGATCGCCAACAGTCAGCTTGATGCGCTCAACTGCAATTGCCGCCTTACAACCCCAGGCCCTCGTCGCAGCCCAGGTGCAGGTTCATGCACTGCACCGCGGCGCCGCTGGCGCCCTTGCCGAGGTTGTCTTCGCGCGCAATCAGGATGGCCTGATGCGCATCCGCAAAGACAAAGACATCGATGCGGTTCGTGTCGTTGGCGCCCTGCACATCGAAGAAGCTGGGCTCGGTGACGGCCGGGTCGGACAACGGCATGACGCGGATGAAGCGCTCGCCTTGGTAGTGCGCCTCGAAGGCACGCACCAGGGCCGCGCCGTCGCAGCCGGGCTTGAGCTGGGCGAAGTGCAGCGGCACGCTGACTGCCAGGCCCTTGTAGAAGGGGCCGACGACGGGCATGAACACCGGCTTCACGCTCAGGCCGGTGTAGGCCATCATTTCCGGCACATGCTTGTGGCCGAGCTTCAAGCCATAGGGGCGTGGCGCTTCGAGTTGCGCATTGCCCCCGGCGCGGTACTCCTCGATCATCTTCTTGCCGCCGCCGGAGTAGCCGGTGATCGAGGTCGCCGTCACGGGCAGGTCGCGCGCCACGATGCCGGCATCCACCAGCGGGCGCAGCAAGGCGATGAAGGCGGTGGAGTGGCAGCCGGGGTTGGCGATGCGCTTGGCTTGGCGCAACGCGTCGCGCTGGCCCGGTGCCAACTCGGGCACGCCGAAGACCCAGCCGGGCGCAACACGGTGCGCGGTGCTAGCGTCGATGATGCAGATGGCCGGGTTGGTCACCAGGGCTACGGCCTCCTTGGCCGCTGCGTCGGGCAGGCACAGGAAGGCGACGTCGGCGGCATTGAGCAGGCGTGCGCGCTCGGCGCCGTCCTTGCGCTTGTCGGCGTCGATCTTCAGCACCTCGATGTCGCTGCGCGCGGCCAGGTACTCGTGGATGCGCAGGCCGGTGGTGCCTTCCTGGCCGTCGACGAAGACGGTGTGCTTTTTCATGGCGGCTTCAAAATGGCGTCAATCGTTGATCGAAGGATAAGGCAAGGGTGATGACGCAATGCCGCGTGCTGCTGCTGCCGGGCTGGCTCGACTCTGATGCCGCGCATTGGCAAAGCCGCTGGGAGGCCATGCTCGGCTGGCGCCGCGTGACGCAAAGCGACTGGCTCTGGCCCAAGCGCGGTGACTGGATGGCGCGGCTCGAGGAGGTGCTGCTGGAGAGCGAGGTGCCGGCCGTGCTGGTGGCGCACAGCCTGGGGTGCCAGTTGGTGGCGGCGTGGGCGGCGCACTCGCAGCAGCTGAACCGGGTGCGCGGGGCCCTGCTGGTGGCGCCGCCCGACATCGAGCGCGACGACCTGCCGCCCAACTTGCATGTCTGGCGGCCGATCTTGCGCCATCCCCTGCCCTTCCCCGCCATCGCCGTGACCAGTGACGACGACCTCTACAGTGGCGCGGAGCGCAGTGCGCGCCTGGTGCGCGAGTGGGGCGCGCGGCACATCGCGCTGGGCGCACTCGGCCACCTCAACGGCGCGTCCGGCCTGGGCGACTGGCCGGCGGGCCAGGCCTGGGTGGGCGAGTTGTTGGAAGCGCGCACCCTGCACTCAACAGCCTCGCCAATCCCATGACAGTCCCTTTGACCTTCGCCCTGCTGGTGCTTGTCGCCGCCGCCTTGCTGCTGATCGTCGCGGCCCGCCGGCCCGCCAGCTTTCGCGTCACGCGCACCGCAGTGATCAAGGCGCCGGCGCCGAAGCTCTTCGCGCTGATCAACGACCTGCAGTCCTTTAACAACTGGAACCCCTGCGAGCGCAAGGACCCGGGCGTGAAGGGCAGCTACAGCGGCCCCGCCAGCGGCGTCGGCGCGGCCTACGCGTGGAGCGGCCGCAAGGCCGGCGCCGGCCGCAGGGAGATCACTGCCAGCGAGGCGCCAAACAAGGTGACGATGCAGCTCGACTTCATCAAACCCTTCAAGGCACGCCACAGCGCCGAGTTCACACTCCAGGCCCAGGGCGACAAGCTGACCATCGTGAGCTGGGCCATGACTGGCCCTTCGCCCTACTTCGCCAGGTTGATGGGCCTGCTGTTCGACGCGGACACGCGCATCGGCAAGGACTTCGAGGCTGGGTTGGCGAATCTGAAGGCGCTGACCGAGGGCCGCTGAGCGGGCGGCCGTTCGGCCCCTGTGCGGCGGTCCCGATCACTTGCTGGCGAGGGCTTCGCTGCGCCAGGCATCCGCTGCGGCCAGCGCGCTCAGCATCAGGTGCAGCGACACCACGACAGTGACGTCGATCGCACTGACGCCGGTGAACGGCTCGACCAGGGTCCAGAGCATCGGAAAGCTGCCGAAGATGACGGTGACAGCCCATGCGCCAACGAAGGCAATGGCCTCGCCCGCGCGGCGCTGCTGCCACTGCCCGAGCCCGGGCAACAAGGCCGACGCGATGAAGCGCCGCCGGCGCCGCGCCAACCGGTCTGCGCCGAGCCCAGGCGCGGCCGGCGAGCGCGGCGGCGCCTGCGCGCGCAGCGCCGCCGCAAGCGCATCGATGCGCTGCGCAAGGCGCGCGGCCAGCACCGGCGAGCCTACCGAGCCCGCGAGCGGCGACTGCCCTTCGATGGTGACCTCCAGCCACGCGCTGTCGCCGGCGGCGCGCTGCCACCACGCCTTGGGCACGACCTTGCCCGGCTCGGTGGCGACGCCGCGCACGACACTCAGTTCGTGCGCGACCGCCACGGTCGCATCGAACATTGCGGGTTGGAAAGCCAGCAGGCGCTGACTGGTCAGGACCCACCAGGCTTGGCCCGGCATCAGGCTGAAGGCCTCGAGCACCTGTTCGCCATTGCGCAAGGTGCGGGCAACAACCTGGCCCTGCGCCTTCAACTGCAGCATGGCGCGCTGGTTCAAGGCCGGCTCGAATTCGGGCAGGCGCGACAGGCGCTTGATCCGGCGCAGCAGCCACGGGATCGACAGCAGCGCCAGTACTGCGGCGGCGATCAAGAAACCCGCCAGCACGAACGGCCAAGAATCGCCGAGCCGCGCCTTGAGGCCAAGCGGTCCGGCCAGTTCGATCAACAGCAGTGGCACCGCCATCAGCAACAGCCAGCCTGCCAAACGCAGGTGCAGGCGCAACAAGTCCATGTGGCCGACGCGCGGCGTGCCGAGCTGCGACAGGTCGAGCGCGATGACCGGCTGTGCGCGCCGCGCCAGCCACGGCACCAGCCCGGCGAACAGCATGCCCGCAGCCAGCGCAATGCAGGCAGCGATGAGCCAACGCATGTAGTCCTTGCGCAGCGCAGCGCGCTCGCCCGCCAGCGCGCGCAGCCGCTGCTGCACGACGGCGTCGCCGAAGGGCGGCTGGGCGCGCCGGTCGGCCGACCAGCGCAGGACGGCAAACGACAGCCCGTCCGTGGCCAGCAGTTCGTCACCCAACCAGTCCACGTCGCGCGGCTCCATGTCCACGCTGTGCGGCAGCACGGTCACGCGCGCGTCGGCGCCGACGAGGCTCACGCCACCGTGCGTCATGTCGCCCTGAAAGCGGATCATTGCGGCCCGCGGCATCCCGGCACCGGGCGGGGCCGGTCGGGCGCGCGCCGGTCCCAGGTAACTGCCGCCGACGGCCTCGCCCAACACATGCTCGCGACGCTGGAGCAGCGTCGCGCCGTCGAGCACGCGCAAGGTGAAGCGGTTGGTATCGGTGGTCCACAGGCCCTCGTCGCTCCACCACAGGCCGTTGGTGAAGTCATAGCGGCCGGGTGCGCTGCGCGCCACGAAGCGGCCGTCGGGCTCGAACAGGGCCACGGCGTCGCCGCCGCCCGTGGCGATGGCGACGCGGCCCGCGGCGTCGAAGGCGAAGTTGATGGCGCGCGCGCCATGCTTTTGCAGCTCGGCGGGCCATTGCGGGTTCACGCGCCGGAAGATGCGCGCGTTGGCGGCCTCCAGGAAGTACAGCGTCGGATCGCCGCGCACGCTGGCCACGATGCTGCCGTCGGGGCTGCGCACGAAGTTGGCTGCGGCGCCGGGCAGGCCGGTGGCGCGGATCGGCTGCGCGTCGAGCAATTGCCCTTGCGCCGAGATTCGCCACAGCGCGTCATCGACACCGAGCCACACCTCTCCTGAGGGCAAGACGACGAGGGCGCTCGGCCCTTGAATCTTGCCGGCACGCAGGGTCGAGCGCACGCTGGCGATGATCGACGCAATGGCCAAGGCCAAACAGACCACCGCTAGCGCCTTCAAAACGCGCACTGTCATGTCCTCTCCCAAGGGTCAGCTCGATCATATAAGCCGCGCGGCCGGGCGTCGCACCCCGATCACCGACAATCCGGCCCCATGGTCACCAAGAAACCCAAAGGGCTGGGCATGGGCCTCGAGGCCCTGCTCGGGCCCAAGGTCAGCGAGGCGCCCGCCGCCGCGCGCGACGACGGCACGCCCAGCACCCTCAAGCTGGCCCAGTTGCAGCCCGGCAAGTACCAGCCGCGCACGCGCATGGACGA
>JANNGJ010000116.1:0-2624 GCA_031403815.1 Burkholderiales bacterium
CTGTGGCTGCCGGTGATCGCGCATGCGGTCACCAACGGCGTGCTCGGCGCGTGGGTCATCGCCACCGGCAACTGGCGCTTCTGGTAATCAGGCCCGGCCGCGCCATTGCGCCAGCCGCAGCGCCACCCGGCGCTTGAAGGCGTGGCCAGCGCGCCAGGCCCACGACGCGCGCACCTGCGCCAGCACGCCGGCCTTCCACACCGTCCAGCGGCCGTAGAAGTGGGCGAACCATGCGAGTTGCATGAGGGCCGGCTGCGTCAGCTGGAACAGGCGCGCCAGCAGGGCCGTGCCGACCAGCTTGGCCAGCACGATCACCGCCAGCCCCAGCCCCGCCTGGCCTGCGCCGATCAACCACAGCGCCGCCAGCTTCACCGGCAACAACAGCAGGGTCGGCAAGGCGAAAACCACCAGCGCCGCATAGGGCGGCAGGGCTGCGATGCGCCGCTCCAGCCAGGCCAGCGGCGGCAGCCGCGCCACCCACGCCATCGCGCGCTTGAGCGGCTCCCAGCCCCACTCCTCGAACAGGATCAGCAGGGCCAGCAGCGCTTCGACGCCGCGGCGCAGCCAGCGCAGCGGGTTCATGCGGCGGCGCTCACTCGATGCCGCGTTCGCGCTCGCGCTTGAACTGCGCGCGGAAAGCTTCGAAGCGGCCGGCGTCGAGCGCCGCGCGCACTTCGCGCATCAGGTTGACGTAGTAGTGCAGGTTGTGCACGGTGGCCAGCATCGGGCCCAGCATTTCGCCACAGCGGTCGAGGTGATGCAGGTAGGCGCGTGAAAAGCCGGCGCAGCAGTGGCAACTGCAAGTCGGGTCGAGCGGGCGCTCGTCCTGCTTGTAGCGCGCATTGCGCAGACGCAGATCGCCGAAACGCGTGAAGAGGTGACCGTTGCGCGCATTGCGCGTGGGCATGACGCAATCGAACATGTCCACGCCGTCGGCCACGCCCTGCACCAGGTCCTCCGGCGTGCCCACGCCCATCAGGTAGCGCGGCTTGTTCGGCGGCAAACGGTGCGGGCTGTGCGCCATGATGCGCAGCATCTCGTCCTTGGGCTCGCCGACGCTGACGCCGCCCACCGCATAGCCGGGCAAGTCCATCGCCACCAGGGCGTCGAGCGAGTCCTGGCGCAGGTTCTCGAACATGCCGCCCTGCACGATGCCGAACAGTGCGTTCGGGTTCTCCAGGCGCGCGAACTCGGTGCGGCAGCGCTCGGCCCAGCGCAGGCTGAGTTCCATCGATGTACGCGCTTCGGCCTCGGTGGTCAGCTGACCTTTGCTCTCGTAAGGCGTGCACTCGTCGAACTGCATCACGATGTCGCTGTTGAGCACGGTCTGGATCTGCATCGACACCTCGGGTGTCAGCAGCAGCTTGTCGCCGTTGACGGGCGAGGCGAACTTGACGCCCTCCTCGCTGATCTTGCGCATCTCGCCGAGCGACCAGACCTGGAAGCCGCCACTGTCGGTGAGGATGGGCCGTTCCCAGGCCTCGAAGCGGTGCAGGCCGCCGAACTGCTTGAGCACCTCGGTGCCCGGCCGCAGCCAGAGGTGAAACGTGTTGCCCAGGATGATCTCGGCGCCCATCTCCACCAGCGAGCGCGGCATCACCCCTTTGACGGTGCCGTAGGTGCCCACCGGCATGAAGACGGGCGTTTCGACCACGCCGTGGTTGAGCGTCAGGCGGCCGCGGCGGGCGCGGCCTTCGGTGGCAAGGAGTTGGAAGCTGAGCATGGCGGCGCGATTGTCGCTGCGCCGCCGCGTCACCTCGGCGCGCGGGCCAGCAACATCGCGTCGCCGTAGCTGAAGAAACGGTAGCGCGCTTCGATGGCATGCCGGTACAGCGCCATCACCTGCGCGTGGCCGGCAAAGGCCGACACCAGCATCATCAAGGTGCTCTTGGGCAGATGGAAGTTGGTCAGCAAGGCATCGACCACGCGGAACTCGAAGCCCGGGGTGATGAAGATGTCGGTCTCGCCGCGCATCGGCTGCAGGGTGCCGGTGGCACGTGCCGCCGATTCGAGCGAGCGCACGCTGGTGGTGCCGACCGCCAGCACCCGGCCGCCGCGGGCTCGGGTGGCCTCGACCGCAGCGACCGTGGCCGCCCCGACGTCGAACCACTCGCTGTGCATGCGGTGGTCTTCGATGCGCTCGGCACGCACAGGCAGGAAGGTGCCGGCGCCGACATGCAGCGTGACGTTGGCGGTCTGAACGCCGCGCTCGCTCAGGGCCTCCAGCACGGCGGCGTCGAAATGCAGCGCGGCGGTGGGCGCGGCGATCGCGCCGGGCTGGGCCGCGAACACGGTCTGGTAGCGGCGCGCGTCGTCGGCGTCGTCGGCGTGGGTGATGTAGGGCGGCAGGGGCACGTGGCCGTGAGCGTCGAGCAAGCCGAAGGGCTCGGCCTCGAAGCGCAGCCGGTACAGCGAGTCGTCTGGCCCCGCGCGGCCCAGCACCTCGGCATCGAAGGCCTCGGCGAAGCGGATGGTGCTGCCCGGCCGCGGCGGCTTGCTGGCACGCAGGTGGGCCAGCACTTCAGGTCCGACCAACACGCGCTCGACCAGCGCCTGGACCGCGCCGCCGCTGTCGGCCTTGCGTCCATGCAGGCGCGCCTTGATGACGCGCGTGTCGTTGAAGA
>JANNGJ010000117.1:0-4421 GCA_031403815.1 Burkholderiales bacterium
GGGTGTTGTGAGACAAGCGGCGCGCAGCAGGCGGGCCAGGATGGAGCGCAAATTGAAACGACGGTTGAATCGATACTGGGCCTCGGCGAGATAGCGATGCGCGTACTTGGCGAAGTCGAAGGCGTGGTACGTGCCGCCCAGGGCGCGCTTGAGGTTGCCCAGGAAGGTGTTGACGGCCTTGAACTGCGGCAGTGCGGTACTTGCCTTGCCCCCGCCGGTGACCACCCGCTCATGTTCGGCACCCACGATCTGCACACCACCGAAGCACCACAGGCCGTCGGAGACCACGGTGGCCGAGGGCGCGATCGAGCTGGCGGCAAACATCGCCATGGCCTCGGTGGTGAACGGTTGCTGGCGCAAGCACACGAACTGCGGCTGGCCGTCGGGCGTGGTCTGCACCGCGGCCACAAACGGCACCTTGTTCTCCGAGCCGCGCCCGGTCTTGCCACCCGAGCGCTCGCCGCCCAGGTAGGCGTCGTCGATCTCGACCCGGCCGTCGAGCTGGCGGCCTTGCTCGCGCACGCGCATGACCTCCATCAGCTTGTGCTTGATCAACCAGGCGGTCTTGTAGCAAACGCCCAGGTGGCGCATCAACTCCAGCGCGGCGACGTTGTTCTTGGACTGCGTGAGCAGGTGCATGGCCAGGAACCAGCGCGTCAGCGGCAACTTGGTGGCCCCGAAGATCGTGCCGCTGGTGACGCTGCACTGATGGCGACACGCCGTGCATTGAAAGTACAGCCGGCCCTGGCGCCGAAACGAGCTGCTGTGGCCGCCGCCGCAGGCCGGGCAGGCAAAGCCCGACGGCCAGCGCGACTCGATCAACGCGGCTTCGCACTGCTCGACACTGCCGTAGCGGTCCAGGAACTCGGCCATCGAAAGACCAGGTTGAAATTGCACTCGGTTCATCGTCATGGTTCACCTCCAGTCTTGGTGAACCCATCATTCACCCCCAAAGGCTCACCAGATGAGCCTGCTGAGGTTCGTCGCTAATCAGGAAAGCAGTTATCCCGAAATGCCCACCCTCACCGACACACGAATTCGAAGCGCGAGGCGCCTGCAAAAGGGAGCACGCGGGATGGTTCGGCCTGAGGTGCCGTATCGAGACGTACAGTTGGAGATGACCCTGTCGTAGCCGGCGCCCCGTGGGTTGAAGCGAATGGATCGGACAGTCCGACCCTCCTGAACTGATCCAGCAACGCACGCTGTGGTGCACGCGCGCGCTGATTGATAACGCTATCGCGCCAGCCCAGCGTCACCTGATTCTCACGAGTGCATTTCTCGACTTCTCAGCACAGGCGCACGAGTTCACGGGTGAGGAGCGCGCAACCGTGAGTCTTCCCGCGCGGAACGACGCGACCAGATCCACAACAGCGGCTCACTCTCTGGAGACAGGACCTTGGTGACTCACCGTGTCACCGCTGCGCCGAGCGCAGCGTGGTCGACCTGATTGACGCATGACGCCGATGTCACCGGCATCCGCGACGTTGTGCGTTGAGACGACTCGGCATCACGCAGTACCTCATGGCATGTCAAGAGACTGACTGCACGAACACCGGTGCCCCTTTCGTACGGAACCAAGCCACGGCATGATCGCGCCATGCGTATGCCGTGGAGCAAACCCAAAGCCGAGCAGCTCGAGTTGCTCGATGCCGATGCACCGCGCGACGATGGTCGGCGGCCAGCGCAAAACGAAAGCTCTGTCCGTTCGACAAGATCATCGATACGCGCGGCGGCAAGCAACGACGGGCGCCCGCTCGTCGTGCCCTTGGATCGCCTTTACGAAGATCAACGTGGCGATCTCGCTGACCGAAAGCCGTCACCGAGTGAACGCGCCCGGGTCTCCGAGCGCACGGCGGGGCGTAGAAAGTTATACATGCCGGGCGTTCCGGGTCGTCCCCGCAGGTACGGCCATCGGCCCGAATCGTGCCAAGAAGAGTGGCCCTCCAAAGGGTTGACACCAACCACCGAGCGATCAAGTTCGGCTCAATATGAGGCCACCCGGAGCGGCCGCTTCGCTTGTTCCACCTGACGTTGCGTTGAGAAGGCCGAGGAGTCACCCGAACCCAACAGCAATGACCCTAACGGAAAGGACATAGTCATGTCAGAAGCCTTCGATTTCATCGTAGTGGGGGCCGGGTCGGCTGGAGCGGTGATTGCGGCGCGTCTGTCGGAGGATTCGTCCTGCCGGGTGATGCTCCTTGAGGCAGGCGGCCGGCCACCCGTCGAGGAGATGATTCCCGCGGCGTGCTCGGCGATGCAACAGAACCCGCAGACGGACTGGATGTACACCGCGGATGCCGGCAAGTGCGGGCTGGCGCTGAAGGGCGGGCAGATGATGATGCCGCGGGGCAAGATGCTCGGTGGCTCATCCGGCATCAACTACATGGCGTACGTGCGCGGCCATCCGGGAGACTTCGACGCATGGGCAGAAGGTGGCGCCAGCGGGTGGAGCTACCGCGATGTGCTGCCGTACTTCAAGAAGAGCGAGGGGCTTGCGCCGAGCGAGGACATCTCGATCGATGCGTCGGCACACAACACCGCCGGTCCCCTTGGAGTGTCCGTGCGTGCGCCGGTATTGCCGGGCGCGCGCGAGTTCGTCGATGCGGCTGTGGCGGCGGGCATCCCGCGTGGCGACTACAACGGACAAGACCGTGGTGGCCCGGGCGGCGTCGTGTCGCTCTTCCAGACCTCCACGCGCAGCGGCAAGCGGTCGAGCACGTTCCACGCATTCCTCGAGGGCGAGACCGAGAAGCGGTCGAACCTCACCATCATCACGGGCGCGCAAGTCACGCGGGTGGTTCTTGAGGGCGCCGCGGGTCACCGGGTTGCGACGGGCGTCGAGTACCGCATCGACAGCGGCGAGACCCACACCGCCTTCGCCAGCAAGGAGGTGGTGTTGAGCGGCGGCGCCATCGGGTCGCCGCACCTGCTACTGCTGTCCGGCATCGGGCCGCGAGCGGAACTCGAGGCCGCAGGCATCGCGTGCCAGGTCGATGCACCGCACGTCGGCAAACACTTGAAGGACCACCTGCATGTCGGGCTGTTCTTCCCTGCACCGGGGGTCGGGATATCGGTGAACGAGCTTGGCGTGTCCTTTGGCCCCGACGCCCTGCGCGCTCCCGCAGGGCCTCTGCCAGCGGACCCCAAGGACGACGCACAGATGCCCGCCGAACTTCAAGGGCTGAAGCAGGAGGCCGTGCGGCGCATCACCGAATGGGCGACGACCGGGCACGGCCTGATCTCATCGTCGCTCTACGATGCGGGCGCCTGGTACTCCACCGGCCTGGGCGACCACCACAGCCACGATGCGCAGATCGCCTGCTTCATGTCTGGCTACAACGACGACCTCTGGCAGCGCTGCCTGTGCGTCGACGTGAATCAGTACTTCGACGATGCGCCCAAGCGACTGGCAGGTGCTGCGGAAAGCGTGATCGTGCTGGCCAACCCGGTTCAGCCGCACAGCGAGGGCGAGATCGTGCTCGCCAGCACCAACCCCGCCGACCACCCCATCATCCGCATGAACTATTTCGGCGACCCGCACGACATGAAAGTGATGGTCGCGGTGCTGCGCCGGGCGCTGGACATCGTGGCGCACTGGCCGGCAAGCCACAAGATCGGCCCGTTGCTGATTCCGCCGTTTCTGGCCGGCAAGCACGGGCACGTCGAGGGCGGCGTGCCTAGCGATGCCCTGCTCGAAGACCTCGCGCTGCACTATTCTTTCACCGTCTACCACGTTACGTCGACGTGCCGGATCGGGAGTGTCGTGGATCCTCGCCTGAAGGTGACGGGGGTTGGCAAGTTGCGCGTAGCGGACGCGAGCGTCATGCCAAACGTGGTCAGCGGCAACACGAACGCAGCGTCGATCATGATCGGCGAGAAGGCGGCGGAGATGCTCGCCGCCGAGCACGGTGTGAGGGTTCGCGAGTTCGTGGGCGAGAAGCCTGTCAGTCAGCGTTGAACCTAGAAACAGCACTTGCCCGCCGCGAACTCTGCGGGAAGCCAGCACTGGTGAACCACCCCGGCTTTCGTGGAGGCCAGTTGGTGTGAGTCAGACCGGCGAGCGGTCTGGTGAGTTCGGCTGTTTGGCTGTTCTGTCTTTCCTACTTCCAGCCTCCCGCAGGGGCCGCCGGAGGCCCCCCGGTTGGGCCATGTACTCATGGTTCAACCCCTTCTGCCTCTGCCCTGCACGGGTCCGCGGCAACGGAGGGCTGTGCTCTTTGCTGGCGCCAGTAGTTTGCCTCGGCTTCGGCCGGCGGGATATAGCCGATGGGTTCAAGCAGCCGATGGTTGTTGAACCACGAGACCCACTCCAGCGTGGCCAGCTCGACCGCCTCGTGTGTCTTCCAGGGTGCACGCCGATGGATCAGCTCGGCCTTGTACAGCCCGTTGATCGTCTCGGCCAGCGCGTTGTCGTAGCTGTC
>JANNGJ010000118.1:0-1924 GCA_031403815.1 Burkholderiales bacterium
CCGGCCGAGAAGACGAAGGACAGCAGATTGATCGTCGGATCGAACAGGTAGGGCACGTCCATCCACTGCGCGCCGACATACGACGCGGCGGTGGCGATGACGATGCCGATCAAGCCCCCCAGCGCCGCCAGTGCCACGGCCTCGATCAGGAACTGCAGCAGCACTTCGCGCTCGAGCGCGCCGATGGCCAGGCGCAGGCCGATCTCGCGCGTGCGTTCGGTCTCGCTGACCAGCATGATGTTCATGATGCCGATGCCGCCGACCAGCAGGCCCAACGCGGCGACGTTCCTGGCGCCAGCAAGGAGCAACTTCAACGCATCGCCGTCAAGTACTGACGGCCCACTGCGCTGCAGCGGATCAGGGCGTTTGCGACGGCTGCGGCTGCAACGACGGGTCTTCGCCCTTCGAGTGCGACTCGCCAATGCGCTCGGCCTCGAACATCTCCACTTCTTCCACGGGGGTCTGGGGCTCGGCATCGCGCGCCGCGTCTTCGATCTGACCCGATTCGACGAAGGACTCCAGCGATGCACGATGGCGGCGCGCCGCTTCGACGTCGCCCCCGTCTTGCGGCGTCGTGTGCTCGGACTCAGGCGTTGGGGCGGTCGTGGGATCGGATTGCATGGGGTCTCCTGGCCAGTCGGTGGTCCGTGGCGGCGTCAGCTCGCGAGTGCACGGGACAGCCCAGTATTCGCGCTGGCGTGCGCGCCGTCTGTCGGCGCTCGGGTGCACGCGCTGTCAGCCTCGGCCTACAGCAACTTCGGTACTGGGCTGGGCGTCACGCAGCTCGCGCCGCAGGATCTTGCCGATGCTGGTCTTGGGCAGCGGCTCGCTGCGGAATTCGATGACACGCGGCAGTTTGTAGCCGGTCAGGTGCTGCCGGCAGTGGGCGAGCAACTCGGCTTCGGTCAGCGCCGGGTCCTTGCGCACCACCACCGCCTTGACCGCTTCACCGCAACGCTCATCGGGCACGCCGATCACCCCAGCCTCCAGCACACCGGGGTGCAGGGTCAGCACGTCCTCGACCTCATTGGGGAAGACCTTGAACCCGGAGACCACGATCATGTCTTTCTTGCGGTCGGTGATGCGCACGCTGCCGCGCTCGTCCATCACGCCCATGTCGCCGGTGCGCAGCCAGCCGGCGGCGCTGAGCACCTTGGCGGTCTCGTCGGGCTGCCGCCAGTAGCCGCGCATCACTTGCGGCCCACGCAGACAGATCTCGCCCACCTGGCCCAGCGCCAGAGGCGTGCCCTCCTCGTCGAGGATGGCCGCTTCAGTGCTCGGCAGCGGCACGCCGATCTGGCCGCTCCACTCCTGGATGGTGACCGGATTGGCAATCGCCACCGGGGCGCTCTCAGTGAGGCCGTAGCCTTCGACCAGCGGCACGCCAGCCCGCGCCTTCCAGCGCTGCGCCACCACGCGCTGCACAGCCATGCCGCCGGCCACGGCGAGCTTGAGATGGCTCAAATCGACTGCGGCGAAGCCGGGCGCGTCGAGCATGGCGCGAAACAGCGTGTTCACACCGATGATCGCGGTGAAGCGCGTCTGTTGCATTGCCGCGAGGAAGGCCGGCATGTCGCGCGGGTTGGCCACCAGCACCGTGTGCGCGCCCTTGCTGAAGAATGAAAGGCATCCTGTCAGTGCGAAGACGTGATACAGCGGCAACGGAACGAGCAAGGTCTCCTGGCCATCGTTCAGGTTGGGCGACACCCACGCGGCCACCTGCAACACGTTGGCGACCATGTTGCCGTGGCTGAGCATGGCGCCCTTGGCCACGCCGGTGGTGCCCCCGGTGTACTGCAGAACGGCCAGGTCGTCGTGGCTGAGCGCCACCTCGTCGAGCCGCTCGGCGCGGCCGGCGGCCAGCACGGTGTTGAAGTCCACCGCGCCGGCCAGATGCCAGGCCGGCACCAGCTTCTTCACATGC
>JANNGJ010000119.1:0-1742 GCA_031403815.1 Burkholderiales bacterium
CCGAACTCGATGGTGTGGCCGTTGCCGCCAGCGGTGCCAATCTTGCCGATCACGGCCAGCGCAATGTCCTTGGCCGTACAACCGCGCGGCAAGGCGCCCTCAACCTTGACCCACAGGTTCTTCGCCTTCTTGGTCAGCAAGGTCTGGGTGGCCATCACATGCTCGACCTCGCTGGTGCCGATGCCGTGCGCCAGTGCACCGAAGGCACCGTGGGTGCTGGTGTGGCTGTCACCGCAGACAACGGTCATGCCGGGCAGTGTGGCGCCCTGCTCCGGGCCGATCACATGCACGATGCCCTGGCGCTTGTCGAGAAAAGGGAAGTAGGCCGCTGCACCGAAAGCCTTGATGTTGGCGTCGAGCGTGACCACCTGCTGCCGGCTGATCGGGTCGGTGATGCCGTCGTAGCCGTCTTCCCAATGCTGGGTCGGGGTGTTGTGGTCGGCCGTGGCGACGATGGAACTCTGGCGCCAGACTTTGCGCCCGGCCAGGCGCAAGCCCTCAAAGGCCTGCGGGCTGGTGACCTCATGCACCAGATGGCGGTCGATGTAGAGCACCGTCGTGCCATCGTCTTCGGTGTGGACGGCATGTTCGTCCCACAGCTTGTCATAGAGCGTTCGAGCGGTCATCGGCCTCACCTGCGAAGGCGCAATTGTCGCGCATCCAGCGCGCGCTTCGTGCGCTGCGCGCCAGGGACTGCGCCTCAGCCCAACGCCCCTAAACTGCCCGCCCTGATGAAGCCTCCTGCCAAGCAAACCTCCCTTCTGGCGCCAGCGCCACCGCCACTGCCGCAGGGCGCCGACCGCTCGACAGTGTTCGACGCCCTGGCCTTCTGGCAGACGGCCCTGACCACCACGCAGTTGATCGATGCGCTGGGAGCCGCCAAGCTGCGCACCGAACATGGCACGGCCTTTTACAACGCCGAAGTCCGAAGCCTGCTGGATGAGTTGGCAGAGCGCGGCCTGGCCTCGCGCGATGAACGCGGCCGCTGGAGCGCACAAGCTGAATCTGGCTGGCAGCGTTTTCGCGTCCTCGTACTCGACGTGCACAGCCGTGAGTTCTGGTGGCAAGCCTGGCGCCAGCGCCACGACTTCGAACATGCCTGGCGCCTCGAAATGTTCGACGCCGCCACCTGTGCCGGCGCCATGCGGGTGGTGATTCACTGCGGGCGCAGTGCCACCAGTTTCAACCGGCTGGCGACCCTGATCGGTCCAACCGGCTTCGGCCTGCAGGCGCTGCGCAAGGCCTTGCTGGTGCCCTTCGACGCCGAGTTACTCGGCCAGCTCGACGTCAACTTTGTCTATGGGTTGCTCAACAACTTGCTCACGCCACTCGGCAGCGATGCCGACATCGACATCCTGCCGCTCATCGACTGGCTACTGGCGCGCGCCGAGGCGGCACCGCAAACGCTTCCCGAGCACCTGCACTGCTGGCTCGCCGAGCGCCTGTTGATGCGTGAACAGTTCGGCGCGGCGCGCCAACGCTTGGCGCACCTGGACACACCCGATGCCCAGGCCCTGAATGCGGCTGTCGACATTGCCGAAGGCCGCTTCGCCGAGGGTGCGAGCCGATTTGAAGCGGCCTTGAAAGCGCTGGCCGCCGCAACTGGCAGGCGCAAGAACCTGTTGCCGCCTTCGCTGGCCTGGCTCTACCCCTTGGCGCTACTGGCGCAGGCCGACCCCGCTGCGTGGGCCAAGGCGCGCAAGTTCGCGGCCGCCGAAGCCGGCAAGCGCGAGGCCCAACCG
>JANNGJ010000120.1:0-5038 GCA_031403815.1 Burkholderiales bacterium
GTCGACGCGCTCGAACGTACGCTTGCATCCACCGCGGCGCCGCGCGCGTAGTTTCGACCATGACACTCGCTTCGAACTTCGTCGCGGCCCTGCTGCTGGTGCTGGCCAGCGTTACTGCCAGCGCGCATGACACCTGGTTCCAGCCGCTGCCGCCGACACCGGAAGGCCACAGGGTCTTTACGCTGGGCACCGGCACGCGTTTTCCGGTCTACGAGTTCCCTCTCGCCTACGAGTACATCGCCGCCAGCGGCTGCCGCGGCGATGGCGCGACGGCCGCGCCGCTGGCCCATGTCGGAGACCGCCCCACGACCGTCGTCGTGCGCAGCGCCACGCCGCTGGACCCTCGCAGCGCCATGACCTGCTGGGCCCAGTTGGCCCCCTTCGAGGTCGAAGTGCCGCCCGACAAGATCGAGCTCTACCTGCGCGAGATCCAGGCCGGCCCGGCCCTGCGCACAAGCTGGGCGGCGATGAAGGCGCGCGGCCTGCCCTGGCGTGAGCAGTACACCAAGTTCGCGCGCATCGAGCTCGGCGGCACGGGCCCGCGCGCGGCCTTGCCACTGGGCATGGACGTGGTGCTTGACAACCCGCGCCAGCCGATTCGCGCCGGCGACGAACTCGGCTTCCAGGTGTTTCGCGACGGCAAACCGATCGCCAACCTGCCGGTCGAACTGGTCGGCAACCTGAGCCCGCTCGGTATCTGGCGCAAGACCGACGCCGAAGGCCGCATCCGCGTCACGGTGCCTTTGGCCGGCCGCTGGATCCTGCGCGGTGTGGACTTGCGCGTGTCGCGCAAGACGCCTGACGAGTGGGAGAGCTGGTTCGTCGTGCTCGGCTTCGAGGCCAGCCCGCGGCTCTAGCCGCCGGCTAGAAGCCGAGCAGCTTGACGTCGAACACGCGCTCCACCAGCCAGATGCCCGCCAGCGCGGCGATCAGCAGTGAGCCCCCGACCATCACGGCGCGCTGGTAGAAGCCCGTGCGCCGCAGCGCAAAGGCCAGCGGCAGGAAGACCGCCACGATCGCCAGCTGCCCTGCTTCGACACCGAGGTTGAAGCCAACCAGGGCCAATGCCAAGGCTTCGCGCGGCAGGCCCAGATCGGCCAGCACGCTGGCAAAGCCGAAGCCGTGGATCAGGCCGAAGGCGAAGGCCACCACCCAGCGCCGCCCATGGAAGACCGGCCAGACGTTGTTCAGTGCAGCCAGCACCACCGACGCGGCAATCGACGACTCGACCCAGCGCGAGGGCAATGAGACCCACCCCAGGGTGGCCAGCGACAGGGTGATGGAGTGCGCGACCGTGAATGCAGTGACGACCTTGAACACGCCCACGAAGGCGTCGCGAAAGGTTTCGACCGGCTGCCAGCGCGCGCTGCGCCAGATCAGCACGGCGGGCAACAGCAGCGAGAGCAGGAACAAGATGTGGTCGAAGCCAATCCAGATGTGCCAGACGCCTTCGCGGGCGTAGTCGATGAACTGGGCCCAGCGGCTGACAGCCTTCAGCTCGAAGCTTTGCGTCGGCGCCTGGGGGCCAAGCACGGCGGTGCGCGTGGTGCCCAGGGCCTGCAGTTTGAGCAGGCCGCGGTGCTGCGGATCGAGGTCGGCGAAGAGCGTGTAGTCGATGGCCAGTTGCGCCGGCGCCTTGGGGCAACGCAGGGTCAGCGGCAGCACGGTGTAGGCACCGTCGGTGTGGTCGTCAATCAGCTGTGCGCCCGCCTCGACGCTGCAAGCGGCGCCGTCGCCGCGCACGGCCAGGCGCGCCAGGGCATACGCGGCGATCTCGCTGTGCTTGGCGCGCACCTCGCCCCAGGTGATCTCGCCGTTGCCGTCGGCGTCCAGGCCGATCGCGAAGTCGAGGTCGCGCAGGGCGATGTCCCACTGGCCGCTGAGCTTGTCGTCGGCCACCGTGATGGCGAGGTAGCTGTCCGACGGTTTGTGCGCCTGGGCCGGCGCCAGACCCACGAGGGCCAGGGCCAGGGCGATGCACCAGCGCCTCATTTCGCGGCCCCCAGCTTGGCGACCAAAGACTGCAGGATCACGCTCTCGACGCGATGGGTCTGCAGCCACTCGCGCGCTGGCGCCGCGGCCGCGGGTTGGCGCGCGGCCAGTGCGGCTTCCATCAGGATGCGCGCGTCGGCCGGCTCGCGTTGCACCGCGAAATTGCTTTGCGCCAGGGCCAGGGCGCGGCCGGCGTCGGCTTGCAGGGCCATCACGAAGCGCGCCTCCTCCTTTTCATGCGTGGTGTCGCCGCGGGCGCGCGCCGCCGCGAAGCGGGCGGCCAGGTCACGCGCCCAGCCGTCGGCGCGCGCGTCGCCGGCCGCCTTGGCGGCCAGGGCCAAACGCAACAGCAACACATCGGCGCGGGCGCCGTCCTTCAGCAGTGCCAGCACCTCGGCCGCGCGGCTGTTGTCGAGCAAGAAGTCAGCGTAGGCTGCCTGCAGGTACACGTCGTCAAGGCCCAGGGCCAGCGCTTGGCGGAAGGCGCGCTCGGCCAGCGTCGCCTCACCCTGACGTTCGAGAATTTCGGCCAGGCGCGTGAGCGCCCACAGGCGCTCCTCTGGGCCGGCCGTGGGTGCGGCCTCAAGCGCGGCCGCCAGTGCGCTGGCTGCCGCGCTGGCGTTGCCGGTCAGCGAATCGGCGGAGGCCTTGCAGGCGGTCGCCAGCAGCGCGCTGGTCAGCGGCGCCAGGGCGGCGCAGGCCTGCCCGGCAGCCGCATAGTCGGCCCGCACCATGTGGATCGCGGCCTGCCATGACCACGCCTCGGCGTTGGCAGGCTCGGCGAGCACCGCGGCTTGCAGGTCAGCCAGGGCCTCGCTGAACTGGTGGCCGTATTGGTACAGCACCGCGCGCTGCACGCGCACCGCGACCGGCGGCGCCGCTGCGGTCCACCACGGCGTCAGCGCCGCCTGGGCATAGCCGATGTAGCGCGGGTCGCCCTCGGCGGCAGCTTGCTCCACATAGCGCCGTGCCAGGCGAACGGCCAGGTCGACGTCACGCGGCGCGGCACGCCAGGCGCTGCGCAGGGCTTGCAGGTCGCGCACACGCGGGTCGGCGGCGCGGGCGGGCACGCGGTCGAGCACCTGCGCGTCCGAGGCGGGCAGGCGCGGTGCAGCGGCCACCGGCAGGGCCAGCGCGGAGGTAAGGGTAAACACTAGGAGCGCCCCGAGCGTGGCGAGCGCGGGGCGTGGGTGGTGGCGAAGAAACGGTCTGGACATGGCGAAAGTATGTGGGGGAAAACAGCGCTGCAAGGCGCTACGCCGTTGGTGGCGGCCCGGATGCAATCTCCGGGCAAGCCCTGTCATCCGAAGCCATCGGCTTGCGTTATCTTCCCGGGTCGCCAAAACGAGCACGCTAGGCGGCTGCATAAAGCACGCAGTAGTCAATCCCCTAAACCTGAAAGAGATTTTCCATGAACAAGCTCCTGACCGCCCTGTTGTTCGCCGCTGGCGCCATCGCCCTGCCGGCTCACGCCGCTTCGCACGCTGCAGCTGCCCCGGCAGCCAAGGCGGCCGCCAGCGCGCCGATGAAGAAGGACGAAATGAAGAAAGACGAAATGAAGAAAGACGCCAAGCCGGCCGCCGCTGCCGCCAGTGCTGCCGTCGCCCCGAAGAAGTAAGCTTTCTCAGCTTCCTAGGCAAAGGCAGGGGTGACCCCCCTGCCTTTGTCGTTTCCGGGCCCGACACTTCGCACTCCCATGACCCTGCGCCAGCAACTCGACCTCGCCGCCGCCTTCGACGCCGAGTACAGCCACAACCTCGCCAGCCACTTGGCGATGGCGCTGGCGGCCCTCGCCCGCCTGGGCGCCAACGACCAGCGCCTGGCGGCCTTCGCCCAGACCTATGCCGCGCGGTTGCGTCCGGCCCCACCGGCCGAGCCCTGGCCCGAGGCCGAGCCCTGGCAGAGCCGCTTTGGCGACCCGCGTGCCTGGCCCGCCTACCGCACCCTGTTCAATGAATGGATGGACCACGAGGGCGCCCCGGCCGTGCTCGAACAAGCGCTGCCGGCGCTGCTGCGCGGCGTTGGCGCCGCGGCCTTCCACGGCCCGATCCGCGTGGCCTACGCCGTCAGCAGCGGGCACTCCCATGAGCTGGCCGACGCGCTGGCGTACTGGGCTTGTCGCTGGTTTGGTCTGGGCGTGATGCCGAGCACCGGCCGCGAGCAGGACCCGGCCGCGGTGCTGGCGCGCCTGAACATCGCCAAGCCTCGGCGGCCCTTGATTGCCGAGCGCATGGCCCTGGTGGCCGAGCAGCCCGGGTTCGTGCGCAGCGCCGGCGGCCTGCGCATCGATGCCGCCACCACGCTTGAGCGACTGGCCCGGTTGGCGGCGCAGCTCTATGCAGCGAGCGACAACTTCACTGTCCTGCACCTGGTGACGAGTGCGCACGCCCTGCGCCTGTTGCTGCCCTGGCTGGATGCCGACCAACGGGGCGAGGCCCTGGGTCACTACTGGCTCGCCTTCGCCGCAGGCCACGCGTCAAGCGGGCTGGGCGCCGGCGTGGCACAGGCCGCAGGGGTGACCTCTGCGCAGCCGTGGTCCGTGATCGTGGCGCGGGCGCTGGCCAGTGATGACGATCACTTCATCAAGATCGTCGACAGTTGCCGCGAACAAGAGCGGGCCTATGGCGGCGACGTCTGGCGCGCGGCGGCGTCACGCGCCTTGCAAAGCGCCTGAACACGCGCTGCGGGCGTCGCCCTGGTGAAATATCCGGGCTAGCGCAGGAGCAGCCGGCGCGGCGTGCCGCCGCCGTCCCACTGCCACAGTGCGCCGTCGGCCGTGAGCGCAATCGTCGCGCTGTCGCCGGCCGCCACGGCGGTGACCCGCTCCATCAGCCGGGTCGGGGCGATCGCGAAGCCCTCGCCCCAGGCCCACAAACTGCCGTCGGCACGGATGGCGAGCGAATGGCGCGAGCCCGTGGCGGTGGCCACGGCACCGTCGAACAGCCGGCCCCAGCGGTCGGCCTTGTCGCCCAGGCCGTGGCTTGACAGCGGGCCGAAGCGGTTGCCACCGGTGCCCATCACGGCGCCGTCACGACGCAGGTGGATC
>JANNGJ010000121.1:0-1612 GCA_031403815.1 Burkholderiales bacterium
GGCAACTTCGACCCGGTGACGATGGGCACGGTGCCCAACGTCGGCCTGATGGCGCAGAAGGCCGAGGAGTACGGTTCGCACGACAAGACCTTCGAGATCGGCGACGACGGCGAAGCCCGCATCGTCGACATCGACACCGGCGAGGTGCTGCTGGTGCAGCACGTCGAGGCGGGCGACATCTGGCGCATGTGCCAGGTCAAGGACGCGCCGATCCGCGACTGGGTCAAGCTCGCCGTCACGCGGGCGCGCAATTCCGGCATGCCGGCCATCTTCTGGCTCGATCCGTACCGCCCGCACGAGAACGAAGTGATCAAGAAGGTCGAGACCTACCTCAAGGACCACGACACCCAGGGCCTGGACATCCAGATCATGTCGCAGGTGCGCGCCATGCGCTACACGCTGGAGCGCGTGGTGCGCGGGCTGGACACCATCTCGGTGACGGGCAACATCCTGCGCGACTACCTGACCGACCTGTTCCCGATCATGGAACTGGGCACCAGCGCCAAGATGCTGTCCATCGTGCCGCTGATGGCCGGCGGCGGCCTCTACGAAACCGGTGCCGGCGGCTCGGCCCCCAAGCATGTCAAGCAACTGGTCGAGGAGAACCACCTGCGCTGGGATTCGCTCGGCGAGTTCCTCGCCCTGGCCGCCTCGCTCGAAGAGCTCGGCATCAAGACTGGCAACAACAAGGCCAAGATCCTGGCCAGGACCCTGGATGCCGCCACCGGCAAGCTGCTCGACAACAACAAGTCGCCCTCACCCACCACCGGCAAGCTCGACAACCGCGGCAGCCAGTTCTACCTCGCGATGTACTGGGCCCAGGCGCTGGCGGAGCAAACCGACGATGCTGATCTGAAAGCGCAGTTCACACCGCTGGCCAAGACACTCACCGCGAATGAACAAACCATCGTCAGCGAGTTTGCTGCGGTGCAGGGGCATGCGGTCGACATCGGCGGCTACTACCTGCCCGACGCTGTCAAGTGCGGGGCAGTGATGCGGCCGAGCGCGACCTTCAACGCCGCCCCTGGCCGCGGTGATCGGCTAGCGCCGCCGCCCACCCGTACGGGTGGGCGTCCAAACGGACAACAGCAGTGGTCTGCGATCGGCCCGTCGTTGAAGTTCGCTGTCCACCTGCCTTGTTGTTCTGCCCGTCGCGGCTGGTGGTATGCAGCGGCGGCCCTGTGCAGCGTGGGCGCGGGCCCGCTGCATGTCGCCGTTGAACTGCCAACCGACCAGCAGCGCGGCGCTGACAAGTGCCAGGGCCAGCAGCCCCAACACGCCCCGACGCGTGGAGACAGTCAAGGCGACTCGATGCGGTCGCCTCGCACCGGAAAGCGGTCCCCGAACAGGATCGGCAGCGGGTCACCGCCGAGTGGCGCGCCGGCCGGCCCCGGCCTCTGCGCGTGGACGTGCAGGTGCGGCTCGCCGCTGTTGCCCGAGTTGCCAGCCGACCCGAGCCAGTCACCGACGGCAACGCTTGCCCCCGCACGGACTTGGACGCTGCCGGGCCGCAGATGCCCAAGCAGCACATCGGCGTTCGTGTCGGGATCAACGCAACGCAGCATCACGCGGTTGCCCGCCAGGTGGTCCCGGTCCACCTCGGGCACCTGCA
>JANNGJ010000122.1:0-2231 GCA_031403815.1 Burkholderiales bacterium
GCACTTCATTGCGCCCCCGCCATGCAGGCGGCCATGGCTCGCGGCGTGCCGGGCGGCATCGACGGTTTGCTGCGACTGGAATCCCGGCTGCCTCTGGCCGACATGCAAAGCCTGCTTGAGCGCCAGGCCCTGCCGCCCAGCTATGTGCAGGCGCTCAGCGCTGCGGCGGCATCGCAGCATGCCGGCCTGCCCATCGCGCAGCCGGCCTGGTTCTACCCCGCGGGCGGCTGGGTCGATCCGGCCGCGCTGGTGCGTGAGGCGCTGGCCACCGACGGCGTGACATGGTGCGGCGCGAGCACCGTGCAGCGCATCGAGCGCCGCGGCCAACTCTGGCAGGTGATCGACGCTGAGGGCCAGCTCATTGCCGAAGCGCCCGTGCTGGTGCTGGCCAACGCCAGCGACGCGCTGCGCCTGGCCGGCTTGCCGCCGCAGTGGCTGCAACGCCAGCGCGGCCAACTGAGCTGGAGCGCACAAGCCGCAGCCATCGCGCCACGCCTCCCCGTCGCCAGCGGCGGCTACGTGCTGACGCTGCGCGACGGCCGCTTGCTGTTCGGCGCCACCCACCAGAGCGACGATGAAGACGCCAGAGTGCGTGACAGTGACCACGCCGAGAACCGCACCAAGCTCGCGCTCTTGATCGGCGCCGAAGCCCTGCGCGACGGCAGCGCGCTGCAAGGCCGGGTCGGCTGGCGCGCCGCCGCGCCCGACCGCTTGCCGCTCGTCGGCCAGGCACCCGACATCGAAGAGCCACGACCCTCACGCGCCGATGCGCCGCGACTGCTGCCACGCCAAGCCGGGCTGTGGCTGCACTGCGGCCTGGGCTCGCGCGGTTTGACCACGGCCACCCTGTGCGCCGAGTTGATCGCCGCGCAGGTCAGCGGCGCGCCGTGGCCTCTGGAGGCCGACCTGGTCGATGCCATCGATCCGGCGCGCTGCTTGCTGCGTTGAGTTCAGCGTAAGCGCAGCGTCACGGCGCGCAGCAGCTCGGCTCGCTGCGCAGGACTGTTGATCTCGAAGCGCTGCCAGGCGCCGTCGCCTTGCTTGAGGTCTGCGAACACGCCTGCAGGGTCCTCGTGAAAATGCAGGAAGGCGGCACTGCGCCGGTAGAAGGTGCCTGGCTTGCGCTCAACGAGCGTGGCACCGACCGCACGGCGAATGGCACCGAGCAACGGCGCCAGATGCGCCAGGGTCGACGCACCCGCATGCTTCATGTGGCACCGTAGTCAATGCGCTGCACCCCGTTCGCCGTCCCCAGCAAACACACCCGCGCCCGGTGCCGCGCAAAGATACCCACTGCCACCACCCCCGGCCACTGATTGATCTCGGTCTCCAGCGCCAGCGGGTCGGTGATCGACAGGCCATGCACATCGAGCAACGGGTGGCCGTTGTCGGTGGTCACGCCCTGACGCAACACTGCCTTGCCGCCGAGCGCCGCAAAGCGCCGCACGATTTGCTCGCGCGCCATCTCGATCACTTCGACCGGCAACGCAAACTTGCCCAGCACCACCACGCGCTTGCTCTCGTCGGCGATGCAAATGAAGCTCTCGGCCAGGTCGGCGACGATCTTTTCGCGCGTGAGCGCGGCGCCGCCGCCCTTGATCATGCAGCCGCGGCCGTCGATTTCGTCGGCGCCATCGATATAGACGGGGATGCGCTCGACCTCGTTGGCGTCGAAGACGCGGATGCCCAGCGCTTGCAGGCGCGCCGTGCTCTGCGCCGAGCTGGACACCGCGCCGGCGATCTGCGTCTTCACCGTCGCCATGGCATCGATGAACTTGTTCACCGTCGAGCCCGTGCCGACACCGACCACGCTGCCGGGCACCACGAATTCCAACGCGGCCTGGCCAACCAGGGTTTTGAGTTCGTCTTGCGTCATGCGCCGCGGGCTCCAACGGTTTGCGAGAATGTTGCAAATTATGGCCTTCGTCCCCTACGCCCTGACCCGTCCCTTCCTGTTCGGCCTCGACCCCGAAGTCGCCCACGAACTCACACTCGGCGCCATCGCCCACCTACAGAACACGCCCGCGCAGGCCCTGTGGCAACAGGCACGCATCGACGACCCGGTGACCGTGGCGGGGCTGCAGTTCCCCAACCGGGTTGGCCTGGCCGCTGGCCTGGACAAGAACGGGCGCTGCATCGACGGCCTGGGCGCCATGGGCTTTGGCTTCATCGAAGTCGGCACCGTCACCCCCCTGGCCCAGCCCGGCAACCCCAAGCCACGCATGTTCCGT
>JANNGJ010000123.1:0-9645 GCA_031403815.1 Burkholderiales bacterium
CCGATGGGAGCATGGCAAGCATGCCGACGCGCTGTTCGCCGCCTGGTGCCAGGGCCGCACCGGCTACCCGCTGGTCGATGCGGCCATGCACCAGATCAACCAGACCGGCTACATGCACAACCGCCTGCGCATGGTGGTGGCCAGCTTCCTGACCAAGGACCTGGGTCTGGACTGGCGCTGGGGCGAGCGCTACTTTGCCGAGAAACTGAACGACTTCGATCTCGCCGCCAACAATGGCGGCTGGCAGTGGGCGGCTTCGACCGGCTGCGACGCGCAGCCCTACTTCCGCATCTTCAACCCGGTCAGTCAGAGCGAGAAGTTCGACGCCGAGGGCAAGTTCATCCGCCGCTACCTGCCGGCGCTGGCCAAGCTGCCGGCCAAGCTGATCCATGCGCCGTGGTTGGTCAGCCCGATCGAGCTGGCCGCCGCCGGCATCGAGATCGGCCGTGACTACCCGGCGCCGATCGTGCAGCACGACCAGGCCCGGCTCAAGACGCTCGAACGCTATGCCGTGGTCAAGGCCGCGCGCTGAGGTTCAAGCCGTCTTCTCGGCTTCGGCCTCGGCGTCGGGGGCCTGGGTGTGCTTGATGAAGATCTGCGCCGCCCAGATGCCGACCTCGTAGAGGATGCACATCGGAATTGCCAGGGCCAGTTGCGAGACCACATCGGGCGGCGTGATGACGGCGGCGATGATGAAGGCCAGCACGATGAAGTAGCCGCGAAACTCCTTCAGCTTCTGGATGCTCACGATCTTCATCCGGGCCAGCACGATGACCACGATAGGCACCTCGAAGGCGGCGCCGAAAGCGATGAACATGGTCAGCACAAAACCCAGATAGGCCTCGATGTCTGGCGCGGCCGTGATGCTCTTGGGGGCGAAGCCCTGAATGAACTTGAAGACCTGGCCGAAGACGAAAAAGTAGCAAAAGCCCACGCCGAGAAAGAACAGCAGGGTGCTGGAGATGACCAAGGGCATCACCAGCTTCTTCTCGTGGTTGTAGAGGCCGGGCGCGACGAAAGCCCACAACTGGTAGAGCACGACGGGCAACGCCACCATGAAGGCCGCCAGCAGGGTGATCTTCAGCGGCACGATGAAAGGCGAGATGACGTTGGTGGCGATCAGGGTCGCGCCCTTGGGCAGGGTGGCGACCAGCGGCGCGGCCAGAAAGTCATACATGCCGGCTGGCCCCGGCCAGAAGCACAGCACGGCAAACGCCACACCGACGGCAATCACGACGCGGATCAGGCGGTCGCGCAACTCGACCAAGTGCGAAACGAAGGGCTGCTCGGTGCCGGCGAGCTCGTCTTCCTGGTTCGGCGTCATCGGCTCAACGGCTTGGGCCGGAAGCGCGCCACGCGCGCGGCGCCCGAGAGTGCCTTGGTGCGGATGCCCTGGCGTTGCTTGTACCAGGCCGGCATGGCACCGCGCTTCAAGCGCCAGTTCTTCTTTGGGTGGGTGTAGTCGATGGGCGGCGGCGCCAGCACGGCATCAGTGCCCGGCGCCGGCGTGGACAAAGCCGGCGGCAAGCCGTCTTCCCAGCCGTGTTTCAGGTCGGCCGTGGTGGCATTCACCTCGCGGTTGACGCTCTGCTCGACATCGCGCGCCGCGCCCTCGAACTGGCTTTTCATCTTTTGCAGCTCTTCGAGTTCGATCGAGCGGCTGACCTCGGCCTTGACATCGGCCACGTAACGCTGCGCCTTGCCCAGCATGTGACCGACGGTGCGCGCCACGCGCGGCAGTTTTTCCGGCCCGATGACGATCAGCGCCACCGCGCCGATGAGCGCAATCTTGTCGAAACCGAAGTCAATCATGGGCAGGCCCCTGGACCGTCAGGGCGGGGCAGGAGCAGGCTCAAGACTTGGTCTTGGCCTCGACATCGACCGTGTTGGGGTCGCTGGCCTTCTGGGTGGCCGTGACTTGCTGCGCGGGCGCTGCGTCGCCGGCGGGCGTGGCATCGCCCCCGCTCTTGACACCGTCTTTGAAGCCCTTGACCGCGCCGCCGAGGTCAGCGCCGATGTTCTTCAGCTTCTTGGTGCCGAAGATCAACACCACCACCAGCAGCACGATGAGCCAATGCCAGATGCTGAACGATCCCATGACACTCTCCGAGAAAAACCGATCAGGGATTCTAGGTCAGCCCTTTGACCATGGTCGCGGCCCGCCCATCACGTGCAAGTGCAGATGTTGCACTTCCTGGGAGCCATCGCGCCCGGTGTTGATGACATGCCGGTAGCCATTGGTGACACCCAGCTCCAGCATCAGGCGGCTGCTCAGCACCATCATGCGTCCGAGCAGGTCCTGGTGCTGCGGGCCGACGTCGACCATGGAGACGATGTGCGCCTTGGGAACCACCAGGATGTGCACCGGCGCCCAGGGGTGGATGTCGTGGAAGGCCAGCAACTGGTCGTCCTCGAAGACCCTCCTGGCCGGGATCTGGTCGGCGACGATCTTGCAAAAAATGCAGTTCGGGTCCGCAGACATGGGGCTTCAGGCAACCGTTGCGGGGGTCACCGGCTTGCCTTCGGTCAGCTTGAGCCAGCCCTTGACGACGCGGTAGACCGTCCAGACCCAGGCCGCGAACAAGACGGCAAAGCCGACGAAGACGACGACCAGCAACATGCCGATGACGCCCCACAGCAAACCCCACCAAAAGGTGCGCATCTGCCATTCGAAATGGCTCTGATAGAGCGTGCCGGAAACATCCTCACGCTTCACGTAGTTGATGACGATGGCAATGATGGCCGTCACGCCCCCGGTGAGAAAGCCGAGCGCCCGCAGCGCATAGATCACCATCGTGATCTGCTTCAGGCTGGCCAGTTCCTCGCTCGTCTTGCCCGAGCTGGCTTCAATCACGGTCGACTCCATTTCAGCCCCCTTCCTGGTCGCGGGTTTGTGCCTTGCGCGAGGCAAATTCGTCCAGGCCCGACAGGCCTTCGCGGCGCTCCAACTCGGCCAGCACGTCAGCCGGCTTCACGCCGAACTGGGCCAGTGCAATCAGGGTGTGGAACCACAGGTCGGCCACTTCACCGACCAGTCGCTCGGGCGCGCCGTCCTTGGCCGCCATCACCACTTCCGTGGCTTCCTCGCCAATCTTCTTCAGGATCGCATCGGTGCCTTTGTGGAACAGGCGCGCGACGTAACTCTTGTCAGGGTCGCCGCCGCGGCGCGCGTCGATAACCGCGGCCAGACGCGCCAGGGTGTCGTTGCTGGTGGATGTCATTTGTAGATCCGCTCCGGATCCTTCAAGACCGGCTCGACAGCGCGCCAGGCCTGGCCTTCGAGCTGCTGGAAGAAGCAGGTGTGCCGCCCGGTATGGCAGGCGATGGACGGCTCATGGCCCTGCTGCGTCACTTTCAGCAGCACCACGTCGTTGTCGCAATCCAGGCGGATGTCGTGAACGTCCTGGACATGCCCCGATTCCTCACCCTTGCGCCACAGGCGCTGGCGTGAGCGGCTCCAGTACACCGCGCGACGCGACGCGGCCGTTTCGGCCAGGGCCTCGCGGTTCATGAAGGCGAACATGAGCACGTCGTTGCTGCCGACCTCTTGCGCGATCACCGGCACCAGGCCGTCGCGGTCCCATTTCACAGCGTCCAACCAATTCATGGCGGCAGTTTAGTGGGTCGCGCCGGCGAAACCACGCTCTTCGGCCAGCCATGCCAGCACCGGCAGGGTTCCGGGCAGCAGCGGCGCAACAACGACCGGTAGGGTCTGCCAGGCCATCTGCTGGGCCTCGCGCATTTCGAAGGCGCCTGTCCACTCGAAGACCTTGCAGAAGTGCAGGCGCACGAGGGCATGGGCATAGTCGTGCAGGATGCTCTTCCAGGGCTGAACCGCGCCAATGTCGATGCCGAGTTCCTCGTGCAGCTCGCGCTGCAACGCGGCTTCGACCGACTCGCCAGCCTCCAACTTGCCGCCTGGGAACTCCCAGTGGCCGGCATAGACCTTGCCCTCGGGGCGCGAGGTGACGAGAAAGCGGCCGTCGGCGTCGATCAGCACGCCCACCGCAACGTCCACGGGACGGCGCACCTCCTGCTTCTCGACGTCGACGCGTTCGCGCTCAGCCATCGGCGCGCCCGGTGAAATCCCGCGCGAACTGGTAGGCCACGCGGCCCGAGCGTGAGCCGCGCTCCAGGGCCCAGATCAGGGCTTCGGGCCGGGCGCCTTCGATGCGCGCCGTCTCGGTGATGCCGAAATGGCGCAGCCATTGGGCCACGATGGCCAGGTACTCGGCCTGTGTGAAGGGGTAGAAGCTGACCCACAGGCCGAAGCGCTCCGACAGAGAGATCTTCTCCTCGACCACTTCGCCAGGGTGCACTTCGCCGTCCTCGGTGTGGGTGTAGGTCAGGTTCTCGGCCATGTACTCGGGTAGCAGATGGCGGCGGTTGCTGGTGGCGTAGATCAGCACGTTCTCGCTGGCCTGGGCCACCGAGCCGTCGAGCATGGACTTGAGTGCCTTGTAGCCAGGCTCACCTTCGTCAAAGGACAAGTCGTCGCAATAGACGATGAAACGCTCGGCACGCTCGGCGATCTGGTCGACGATGTCGGGCAGGTCGACCAGATCGGTCTTGTCAACCTCGATCAGGCGCAGACCCTGGGGCGCGAACTCGTTCAGGCAGGCCTTGATGAGTGAGCTTTTTCCGGTGCCACGAGCGCCCGTCAACAACACATTGTTGGCGGCGCGCCCGCTGACGAACTGGCGCGTGTTGCGCAGCAGGCGCTCCTTCTGCGGCTCGACTTCCTTCAGGTCTGCCAGGCGAATCGTCGCCACATGGCGCACCGGCTCGATGGCGCCGACGCCCGCACGCTTGCGGTAGCGAAAGGCCACGGCAGCGCTCCAGTCGGTGGCCGCTGGCGGGCGCGGCAGCACGGCTTCCAGGCGCCCGAGCAAGGCATCGGCGCGTTCGATCAAGCTGTCCAGCGTGGGCTTCATTG
The DNA here is from genome assembly GCA_031403815.1 of Burkholderiales bacterium. Lineage (GTDB taxonomy): Bacteria > Pseudomonadota > Gammaproteobacteria > Burkholderiales > Burkholderiaceae_C > CADEEN01. The sequence continues at coordinate 4,937 of JANNGJ010000123.1, forward strand.
CGGTATCGGCGGCAGGGCGTGCACGCGATTGTCGGCGACGACGAAGACGCGGTCTTCGGGTGCGCGCACGATGGCCTGCATGCCGGTGAATGCGCCAAAGGCCGGCAGTACACCGACCGCCGGGCCGAGGTGAAAACACGCCAGGCGCAGGCGGTCGACACCGCGGCCGATCTGGATGCAGGGATGGGCGTGCCCCGCCAGCACATACACGCCTGCACGGGGCTCGGGGTGGTGGCAGAGCGCCAGACCTGCGCTGCCGGGCAACGAGAACGGCTCGTCAACACAGATCAGGCCGAGGGCCGCGGGCGGATCGCCCGCGCGCTGGTCGTGGTTGCCGCGCACCAGCAGCAGCTCGACGCCGGCATGGCGCGCGCGCCAGCGGCCGAAGGCATCGAGTGTGGCGCTGGCCTGCACGCGCGCCGAGTGCAGCAAGTCGCCAAGGAAAATCACGCGGCCGGCGCCGTGGTGGTCAATCAGCGCCGTCAGGGCGTGCAGGGTCTCGTCGGTGGTGCCTTGTGGCACCGGTACGCCCAAGCGCCGAAAGCTCACCGCCTTGCCGATGTGCGCATCGGCCACCAGCAGGCTGCGCTCGGCCGGCCACCAGATCGCCTTGTGCGCCAGCAACTCCAGCGTGGCGCCGCCCAGCTCGACGCGGCTCATTCCGGCGCGCGCTGGCTCAGAGTGTTGCGAACAGACGCAGCGCGGTGTCCAGGTGCTCGGTCGGGCTGCGCTTGAAGCCCGAGCGCGCATAGCGCTGCAGGCGGCCGACGGCAAAGGCCGTCAGGGCGGAGGCCTGGGCGTTGCCATCCACGGTCGGCTGCGGCGAGCCAGCGGCCTCGGCCGCCGCACGCAGGCTTTGCCGCAATTGAGACTCGACGCGGTCGAAGAACTGGTTCATGCGCGCGATCAGGCGCTCGTGCTCGAAGACCAGGGCATCGCCAACCATCACCCGCGTCATGCCCGGGTTCTTCTCACCAAACTGCAACACCACGGTCAGCACCTTGAGTGCCTGCTGCGCGCCGGAGGCCTCGCGCTCGACGATCTGGTTGATGAGGGTGAAGACACTTGACTCGATGAACTCGATCAAGCCTTCGAACATCTGCGCCTTGCTGGCGAAGTGACGGTAGAGCGCTGCCTCGCTCACTGAGAGCTTGGCGGCCAGCGCCGCCGTGGTGACGCGGTCGGCGCCGGGCTGCTCGAGCATCTGCGCCAGGGTCTGCAGGATCTGCACCCGGCGCTCACCCGGCTTGGGGCGCTTGCGCACGCGCTCGGGCTTGGCGCCCGCTGCGCTGCCGCCCTCGCCTGCAGCCACTTCATCATCGACGGCATTGGCCGGTTCATCAGGCAAGTCGGGGTTCACGGCAGGCGATTCTTGCGCAACTGTTGAAGCGAAGAGATTCTTGCACACACGTATGCAGGCTTGCGGTGCAGGTAAACACCAACTTTCCCCTGTGGCGCGATATGTTTTGTGGCCTGGCGCGTCCAGCGCTGCATCCACACCGTGGCCATGCCGATGCGCCGCGCCGCCTTCTGGTGTACCAGCGTGTCTTCGACCAACACGCAGCGCGACGGCGCCACGCCGAGCTGCACTGCGACCCGGCGCAGCATGCGCACGTCGGGCTTGGGCCGCAGATGGCCAAACATGACCATGTCCTCGATTGACAGCACGCCGTCGAACAACATGCCGATGCCCAGGCAGTCCAGCACCCGCCGGGCATAGGCCCGCGGCGCATTGGTCAGGATGAACTTGCGCCCGGGCAGCCGCGCGATGGCGTCGAAGTCATGCGGGTGACCGTGCACGCGACCCTCCAGTCCCGGCAGGACATGGGTGTGGTGCAGAAAGTGGGCCGCCTTGATGCCGTGATGTCGCACCAGGCCGAGCAAGGTGGCGCCGTAGCGCAGGTAATAGGTGATGCGCAGGGCGTTGGCCTCGGCCGGACTGACGCCAAGCTGCTCGACGATGTAGGCCGTCATGCCCTCGTTGATGCCGCCGAAGGCGGCATACGAGGCGTTGTGCAGCGTGTTGTCGAGGTCAAACAGCCAGACCCGCGGACGCACCATGATCAATGCGAGCGAATCATGGTGCCGTAGGCCTGATCGGTCAGGATCTCCAGCAGCATGGCGTGCGGCACGCGGCCGTCGATGATGTGCACTGCATTCACACCGCTTTTGGCGGCGTCGAGCGCGCCAGCGATCTTGGGCAGCATGCCACCGCTGATAGTGCCGTCGGCGAACAGCTCGTCGATGCGGCGCGCCGTCAGGTCGGTCAGCAACTCGCCATTCTTGTCGAGTACGCCGGGCGTGTTGGTCAGCAGCATCAACTTCTCGGCCTTGAGCACCACGGCCAGCTTGCCGGCCACCAAGTCGGCGTTGATGTTGTAGCTCTCGTTTTGCTCGCCGAAGCCGATCGGGCTGATGACGGGGATGAACTGGTCATCCTGCAGGGCCTTGACCACAGAGGGGTCGATGGCGGTGATCTCGCCGACCTGGCCGACATCGTGCTCGACATTGGGGTCGTCCTTGTCGACCAGCTTCATCTTGCGCGCGCGAATCAGGCCGCCGTCGCGACCGGTCAGGCCCACTGCCTTGCCGCCGGCGGCGTTGATCAGGCCGACGATGTCCTGCTGCACCTCGCCGGCCAGCACCCATTCAACGACCTCCATGGTTTCTTCGTCGGTGACGCGCATGCCCTGTACGAAGCTGCCCTTCTTGCCCAGCCGGGTCAGCGCCTCGTCGATCTGCGGCCCACCGCCATGCACCACGATCGGGTTCATGCCAACCAGCTTGAGCAAGACCACGTCCTCGGCAAAGTCCTGCTGCAACTCGGGGTCCGTCATGGCGTTGCCGCCGTACTTGATGACCAGGGTCTTGCCGTGGTACTTGCGGATGTAGGGCAGTGCCTGGGCCAGGATCTCGGCCTTCTCGCGCGGAGCGATGTGGGTCACATCAGTCAGGTGGGCAGAGGTCATGGTGTGGGCGGGGATGGAGTCAGTGGCGTGAAATTGTAGGCAGCGGCGGACACCCGGCCACGGAACTTGTTCCGCGCGCAGCACTCCGTCACCGGACCCGCTATCCCTGGGCCCCCATGTTGCGTCCTTCGCGCCCCCTCGCCATCGCATTGCTCTGGCTGGCCATCGTGCTGCTGCCGGTGCGGGCTTGGGCGGCGGCGGCCATGCCGCTGACCATGGTGGGCGAAGCCGTCATGCAGATGCAGGCGACCAACGCTGAAGCCGGCAATGCCGGCCTGCCCTGCCATGGCACGAGCACCGGCACCACAGACGACAGACCTGCGCCGCAGACCTGCGCAATGTGCGATGTCTGCCACGGTACTTTCGCGGCTTTGCCCAGCGCGCAAGCCGCGCTGCCGGTCTTGCCGCCAGCGGTGCCCTGCGCCGCGGCGGTGCCGCCGGTGCAACCCGCCGTGCTCACCGGCCCCGAGCGGCCGCCCCGAACCGTCCTCGCCTGAGCGGCCCCTGGCCGTGCGCGCAAGCGCCCGCGCCGGCCTGCCGCGTGAAGCCCTGCCCGGTAGCGCTTTGCTGCCGCGGTACACACAGCCTCTCACGAGTCTCGCAAGGACAGCATGTTCAGAACTTCGATGCACTGGCGCGTGCCGGTCTTTCTGCTCGCAGCGATCACGCTCGCAGCGGCGACTGCGGCCGACGCCCAGACGACAGTAGCGCAGGCGCAAGCCAGCGATCCCGCCAACCCCCGGGCCGCAGTGCCAGCTGAAACGACGTGCCTGGCGCGCGAACAAGCGCCGTCGCTGCTCGCGCAACACAACGCGCTGGCCGGCGCCCAGGCCGCGCGGGCGTCGGCGGCGACCCTGCCCGACCCGCGCCTCAGCGTCGGCATCGACAACCTGCCCATCAGCGGCACCGATCGCTTCAGCCTGACACGCGACTTCATGACCATGCAGCGCATCGGCGTGATGCAGGAAGTGCCGAATCGGGCCAAGCGCGCAGCGCGGGCGGCGGGGGCGCAGGCGCGCGTCGAGCGCGAGCAGGCGATGCTGGCGGTGGCCCGGCTCGCGGTGCAGCGCGAGGCGGCGCTGGCCTGGCTCGGCGTGTATTACGCCGAGCGTCGCGCGCTGCCCTTGAACGATCTGGAGCGCGAGAACCGCGTCGTGCAGGAGACGCTGAATGCGCGCATCGCCGCCGGCAGCGCGATGCCGGCTGAGCACACGATGGCGCGCCAAGACGCACTGATGCTCGCCGACCGCCGCGACGACGCCGCGCGCGATGTGGCCAAGGCCCGCGCCGCGCTGCGCCGCTGGGTCGGCGCGCGCGCCGACGAGGCGCTCGAGGGTGAGCCGCCCGCGCTGGCCGTACAGGCCCAGACCGTGCGCGCCGGTCTGCACCGCCATGCCGAGATCGCGCCCTACGCCGCGATGCAGGCGATGGCGCAAGCCGAGGCCGGCGAGGTGCAGGCCGAGCAGCGCGGCGACTGGGCCTGGGAGCTGGCCTACAGCCGCCGAGGCTCACAGTTCGGCGACATGATCTCGTTCCAGTTCAGCTTCGACCTACCGTGGCAGAAGGGGCAACGCCAGCAGCCGCAGCTCATCGCCAAGCAAAAGAAGTCGAGCGCGTGCAAGCCGAGCGCGAGGAGACGATCCGCCGGCATGGCGAGGAAATCGAAGGCCAGCTCGCCGAGCTACAGGCGCTCGATGCGCAGCGCGCGCGCCTCGAAGCCAGCGGCCAGCCCCTGGCCGC
>JANNGJ010000124.1:0-1664 GCA_031403815.1 Burkholderiales bacterium
GTGTCGAGCAGGTTGATGACGCAGTCGCGGTACTCCATCTGCATCACGCTGGAGGCCACCGAGATGCCGCGCTGCTTCTCGATCTCCATCCAGTCCGACGTGGCATGGCGCGTGGCCTTGCGCGCCTTCACCGAACCGGCGATCTGGATGGCGCCCGAGAACAGCAGCAGCTTCTCCGTCAGCGTGGTCTTGCCCGCATCGGGGTGGGAAATGATGGCGAAGGTGCGGCGGCGGCGCACTTCACGGGCCAGCGGAGTTGGAGTGTCGGCGGACATGCAGGGCTCAAAGGGGGCGCGGGCGGGTCGCCGGCCGATGGGGAAAGCCGGGGATTATCCCGTGCGCCCGGTGCGGGCTTGCTGGCCTCGCGGCGCGTCGACGCCAGCGCGCTTGATCCACGTTCCCCCCAATTCCGCATCGCGCGGGCGCGTCAATAATCCGCCGTCTCCTTCACACAGCCTGGGCAATCCGGCGCGGCATGGCGCAAAACGACTGCATTCTCGAAACCCGCCGGCTGGTCAAGGAGTTCAAGGGCTTCGTGGCTGTCGATGACGTCAATCTGCGCGTGCAGCGCGGCCAGATCCACGCCCTGATCGGCCCCAACGGTGCGGGCAAGACGACGGTCTTCAACCTGCTGACGAAGTTCCTGATCCCCTCGAGGGGGCAGATCCTGTTCAACGGCCACGACATCACGCCCGAGAAGCCGGCGCAGGTGGCGCGCCGCGGCATCGTGCGCTCGTTCCAGATCTCGGCCACCTTCCCGCACCTGAGCGTGCTGGAGAACGTGCGCATTGGCCTGCAGCAGCGCAGCGGTGGCTCGTTTGCGTTCTGGCGCTCCGAGCGTGTGCTCGACGCGCTGAACGAGCGCGCGATGGCGCTGCTCGAGACTGTCGGGCTGGCGGCCGTGGCCGATCTGGTGACGGTCGAGCTGCCCTATGGCAGCAAACGCGCGCTGGAGATCGCCACCACGTTGGCCACCGAGCCCGAGCTGATCTTGCTCGACGAGCCGACCCAGGGCATGGGGCACGAAGATGTCGAGCGCGTCACGCAGCTCATCAAGCGCGTCTCGGCCAACCGCACGGTGCTGATGGTCGAGCACAACATGAACGTCGTGGCCAGCATTGCCGACACCATCACCGTGATGCAGCGCGGCCAGGTCATTGCCGAGGGCCCCTACGAGACGGTGTCGAAGAACCCCCAGGTGTTGGAAGCCTACATGGGCAACGCCGACGAAGCCTTGGCGGGCCACGCGTGAACGCGACCGCAGCCGCGCCAGCCCCCGCCACGCGCCAAGCCGGCGACGAATGCCTGCGCTTGTCTGGCGTGCAGGCCTACTACGGCGAGTCGCACATCCTGCACGGCGTTGACCTGAGCGTGAAGCGCGGCGAAGTGGTGACCTTGCTCGGCCGCAATGGCGCGGGGCGCACCACCACGCTCAAAACCATCCTCGGGCTGGTGGGCCGGCGCACCGGCTCGGTGCTGATCAACGGCGTCGAGGCCGTGAACCTGCCGCCGCACCGCATTGCCCAGCTTGGCATCGGCTACTGCCCCGAAGAGCGCGGCATCTTTGCCAGCCTCAACTGCGAAGAGAACCTGTTGCTGCCGCCCGAGGTGGCGCCGGGCGGCATGTCGCTCGACGAGATCTACGGCCTGTTCCCCAACCTGCG
>JANNGJ010000125.1:0-2836 GCA_031403815.1 Burkholderiales bacterium
GTCCTCGATCACCAGCCGCTCGCCGTTGACCACGAACACGCCGCGGGCGCTGGGATCGGTCGAGGTCAGGGTGATCTGGTTGCCGCGCACCCGCACATCGTCGCCCTGGATGTAGACGCCGTAGGCCCAGGGCCGCGGCACATTCGCGCTTGCATCGAACGCCCGGCTATCGAGCACGCCGACGAGGAAACGGCCCGGCGTGCGGGCGCGAGTCACTATCAGGGGTGTCCCGATCGCGCCAGTGGAATACAGGGTCAGGCGCTGGCCGGGTGGTTGCGGCGGCGTGAACGCCGGGCCAGGGCCGTCGGGGTGGCAGGCCTGCTCGGCGCCGTCGAAACCCAGAACAAATCGCTCCACCGCGTTCGATGCCAGGCTGGCGCGCACCAAGGCGGCCGTCACCGCCGGCGTGCAAGCGTCGGCGGGTGCACGGTCAAGCTCGGCTTGGAGCTCCGACAGTTCAAAGTCGATGTCGTCCAGGCGCGCATCGAAAAAGCCGATTGCGACAGATGCCGCTTCGCTGGCCGCGGTGCGATGGGTCTGCCAGACGTCGGCAACGCCCAAGGTCAAAGCCAGCGCGCTCACCAAGAGCCCAAGGCCACAGACACGCCCTGTGTGCAGGGTCAAGAGGCGGGTGCGGTTGATCTGGCGTTGCGACGCGTCGCCACGAAACCAGCGCAGAGCCGCGCGCCAGCGGCCAAGCTTCAGCGCGCCAGACCGATGGAGCTCGACGCCGGCCGAATTGTCAGGGGCAACCAGTGATTCCACCCCACGTTATCGCCGAGCACGCAGTGAAACCGCGTTACGCCGGGGCCGCAGCAGCGCGCGACTTCGTGACAATGTGCCGCGATGGCAGTTCTCAACGCGGAATCAGGCAGTACCCATCATCAGCTGGAAGATTCGCCCCGCATTCCTGCGACAGCTCAAGGCTGACGGGTCGGCGCAGGTTGACGGTGCGACCACGAGCACCGTTTCCGCTGAACTGGTCCCTCTTCTTGAACGCCGGCAGTCGAATTTGCGCGCGGTTACGCCGATACGACCAGAGCCCAGCGCATGCTGGGCTTCGCAGCTGTCAACGCGCTCAGTCGACACCTGTTCGACCGCAAAGGCTTCGCGCCGCTCCCAGCGGCGGGTTCGCTCGGTGAACTGGACCTGCAGACCGGCGACCACCTCGGCATGATCGGCCTGTTCCCGCCGCTCGTGTCGCAGGTGCGCGCCAGCGGGGCGCGACTCACGGTGCCGGAATTGCGCGCCGATCTGGCCGGCGCAGGCGACGGCGCGTCGGTCACGCTCGACGCCGGCGAACTGGCGCACTGCAACAAGGTGCTGTCGAGCAGCACCGTGCTGATCAACGACACGATCGACGCGAGCCTCGACCGCTGTTGCCGGCTCGCCGAACGTTTTGCACTGATCGGCGCCGGCCCGGGCGCCTGCCTGAGCCGCTGCTCGCGCGCGGCGTCACATGGCGAGGCGGGGGCTGGGTCGTGCACCCAGCCGACGCCAGGGGCCGTATCAAGCCTGTCGAGTACCGTCCCCGGCCGGCCCATGGAGCTGGAAGAGGATGCTGAATTCACCACGCGATGCTGCCTGATACCGATGTGCGATCAAACGTATAGAAAACACCGTTCGCCCTGAGCTTGTCGAAGGGCTTCGACAGGCTCAGCCCGAACGGAAACTTATGCGATCGAACGCGAATCCGTATGAGTCCGCTCAGACATTGAAGTCAGTTTGGCGCGGCGCGTACAGCCGACGCCTTCATGGTGCGATCGCGTTCTCAGTGCGAGGGGTGGGCAACCGCGCCAGGGATTGCGCAAAGCACCCCACCGCAACCAAAACCAGCAACTGCAAACACGCCACGGGCCACGGCACGAAGAAGGGTTGCGAACCCGCGAGCGATGCGACGACGCTGCTGTTGACGTAGGACAGCGCACTCACGGCAGCGATGGCAACCACGCTCGTGCGGCGCATGTGCACCGACAGCGCCAACACCCACAACCAATACCACGGGTTGACCACGGGCGAGAGCAGAAGCAGGAGCACGAGCGCGGCGTCGAGCGGTGGCGGCGCATCCGGTTCTCGCTGCACTTGGCGACGCCAGCGCCAGGCGATGACGGCAATGCCGGCGATGATAAGCAGCGCCGCCGCGGGCCGCGCCGCGGCCACCGGCAGCACGGCTTCCACGACGCGGTAGAGCAACGGGTTGAAGCGCCACGTCGTGCCGAACACCGACAGCGCCGCCGCGTCACTGTGGCCGCCGGTGATGAAGGGCAAGTAGAGCAGCGCCACGGTAGCGACGCCCGCGGCGCCAACGCTGAGCGCCCAGCGCAGCGCATCGTGCCGCTCGTCGCGTGCCGGCGCCCACAGTAGCAAGGGCAAGACCACCAGCGCCGCGACTTTCGTCGCCACCGCCAGGCCGAGCAACACGCCGACGATGACGGCCTGCCCGCGCTGCCAGGCGACGAGCGTCAACAACAAGAACAACGCGACCAGCGCATCCGGGTGCGCGCTGGCCACTGCTTCCTTGAGCACCAGCGGGTGCAGCGCATAGACGAGCAGCCAGCGCGCGCCGACACCGTGGCGCGCCAGCAGGAATAGCAATGCCAGATCGGCCAGGACGAGCAGCCCTTGCAGAGGCCACAGTTGCGCCGGTGCGATGGCATGGCCGAGCGCGAACAGCGGCTGCAGCACCGGGCCGTAGATCGTCGGGTGCGACACCCGCATCCTCCAGCGCGACGAGCAGGAACGCGCGGCCCGAAGTCGTCAGCTGTGCGCGCTGCTGCTGCTCGAACAGCGCGCGCGCCGGCATGAGCGCGGAGCTGCCGTCGCCCGCGGCGGAGAG
>JANNGJ010000126.1:0-12068 GCA_031403815.1 Burkholderiales bacterium
TTGCCGTTGAGCAGGCTGTTCCAGTCGTAGCCCAGCGCGCGCAGCCAGAAGCTGACAATGCCGACGGACGGCGCGAACATGAACAACCACAGCACGCCAGCCACCACCGGCGCCACGGCATACGGCCACACCAGCAGCATCTTGTAGAAGCCCGCGGCCTTGACCACGCGGTCGGCCATCACCGCGAGCAACAGCGAGACGCTCAGGCCGATCGACGCGACCAGCACTGAAAAAATGGCCGTCGCCTTGAACGAGGCCAGGTAGGAATCATCGTTCCACAGGCGCACGAAGTTCTCGGCGCCGACGAACTCCGTGCTGGTGCCAAAGGCGTCTTCGGTCAGCAGGCTCTGGTATAGCGCCTGGCCGGCTGGCCAGAAGAAGAAGACCAGCACCACGGCCATCTGCGGTGCCACCAACACCCAGGGCAACCACCAGCTCTTGAAACGGACGCGCTTTTCGACAGCCAAGATGCGGGGTTTCCTACGTCATTCTGACCGGGCCCCTTCCCGCTCGGCGGGGAGGAGGCGGGGAAGGGGTGTCGTCAGGTCAGCCGATTCGGCGGCGCACCAGCGCCGCCGTGGGTTGACAGGGACCGTCAGGCTTTCTTGGCTTTAGCCGGCGAGTTTGCTTTCTCGAAGCGCTCGAGCTGCTCGTTGCCACGCAAAACCGCCGCATCGAGCCCTTCCTTGGCAGTCTTCTTGCCGCTCCAGATGTTTTCCATCTCTTCGTCGATGATGGTGCGGATCTGCACGAAGTTGCCCAGGCGGATGCCGCGCGACTTGTCGGTCGTCTTGCGGATCATCTGCGTCACCGACACGTCGGTACCCGGGTTCTGCTTGTAGAAACCACTCTTGTCGGTGAGCTGGAAGGATGCGTGTGTCACTGGCAGGTAGCCTGTGCGCTGATGGCTCTTGGCCGCCTCTTCGGGCTTGGACAAGTGGGCAAAGAACTGCGCCACGCCCTTGTACTCGGCCGGCTTCTTGCCCGCCATCACCCACAGGCTGGCGCCGCCGATCACGGTGTTCTGCGGCGCGCCTGGCACGTCGGGGTAGTAGGGCAGGGTGCCGATGCCCGAGGCGAACTTGGCGTTGCGCTTGATGCTGCCGTAGAGCGCCGACGAGCCGGTGACCATGGCGCACTCGCCCGAGACGAAGGTGGCGTCGGTCTTGTTGCCGCGGCCCTGGTACACGTGCAGGCCCTGCTTGGCCATGTTGGCCAGGTTCTCGATGTGACGCACATGCAGCGGCGTATTGAACGCCAGCCGGGTGTCCATGCCGCCGAAGCCGTTGCGCTTGGTGGCGAACTCGACGTTGTGCCAGGCCGAGAAACTCTCAAGCTGGGTCCAGCTGCCCCAACTGGTCGCGAACGGGCACTTGTGGCCGCTGGCCTTCAACTTGGCGGCCGCCAGCGCGACCTCGGGCCACGTCGTCGGCGGCTTCTCGGGGTCCATGCCGGCGGCCTTGAAGGCGTCCTTGTTGTAATGGAAAACCGGCGTCGAGCTGTTGAACGGGAAGCTCATCATCTCGCCGTTCGGCGCCGTGTAGTAGCCCGACACCGCTTCCACATAGGCCTTGGGGTCGAACTTCAGGCCCGCATCCTTCATGATCTTGGTCACCGGAACGATGGCGCCTTTGCTGGCCATCATGGTCGCGGTGCCCACTTCGAAGACCTGCAGGATGTGCGGCGCGTTGCCGGCGCGAAAGGCGGCGATGGCCGCGGTCATCGACTCGTCGTAGGTGCCCTTGAAGGTCGGGACCACCTTGTAGTCCTTCTGGCTGGCGTTGAAGTCCTTGGCCAGGTCATTGACCCATTCACCGAGGGCGCCGCCCATCGAGTGCCACCATTGAACTTCGACCTGCGCCTGCGCCGCAGCGGCGCCCAGCGATAGGAGAGAGGCGAGAGCGAGAGAATTGAGTTTCATGAGGGCTCCGTGAAGACAAACCATCCAGCGCAACTACGCGCAACTCATCAGGATGCGCGAGGTTTGTGACAGCTGGGTTTTTGCACGGAATGAGCGCTGAAAGCAACGGGGATTACCCCGCGCCGTCGCGCGGGCAAACCCGTCCCGCGCTGCACGGTGGAATGCTGCACTGCGGTAGCATATTTGCTGTTTAGCAGCCGCCGGCCTGGCGTCGCCACTCGTCTGGATACGATGAACGCCCCTCTGCCCCTGCACCTCGGCGCCGTTGCTGGCAACGAAATTGATCTCTCTGCGGCGCCCCGTCTGCGCGAGATTCCCTACAACTACACCTCGTTCTCCGACCGCGAGATCGTGCGCCGCCTGCTCGGCGAGCCGGCCTGGGAGTTGCTGGCCAAGTTGCGCGACGAACGCCGCACGGGCCGCTCGGCGCGCATGTTGTACGAGGTGTTGGGCGACATCTGGGTGGTGCAGCGCAACCCCTACCTGGAAGACGACCTGCTCGACAACCCCAAGCGCCGGGCCCAGCTGATCGAGGCCCTGCAGCACCGCCTGGGCGAAGTCGAGAAGCGGCGCACCCCGGGTACTGACCGTGACGCGGCCGAGCGCGATGCCTTGGTCGGCGAGCTGCTGTTGGCCGCTCGTGGCGCCGTGGATCGCTTTGCGGCCCACTTCCGCGCCGTCTGGGACCTGCGCAAACTCACCCGCCGTGTGCTCGGCCGCCGCACCGCCAAGGACAACATCAAGTTCGACGGCCTGTCGCGCGTATCGCATGTCACCGACGCGACCGACTGGCGCATCGAGATGCCCTTCGTGGTGCTCACGCCCGACAGCGAGGCCGAAATGGCCGCCCTGGTGGCCGGCTGCATCGAACTCGGCCTGACCATCATTCCGCGCGGCGGCGGCACGGGCTACACCGGCGGTGCCATTCCGCTGACCTGGCGCAGCGCTGTCATCAACACCGAGAAGCTCGAGGCCATGAGCGAGGTCGAGATGCGGTCCTTGCCTGGCTTGGACGAATCGGTCGCCACCGTGTTCAGCGAAGCGGGCGTCGTCACCCAGCGCGTGGCCGACGCGGCAGAGCGGGCCGGCTTCGTCTTCGCCGTCGACCCGACCTCGGCCGAGGCCAGTTGCATCGGCGGTAACATCGCCATGAACGCCGGCGGCAAGAAGGCGGTGCTGTGGGGCACGGCGCTGGACAACTTGGCCAGTTGGCGCATGGTCACGCCCGAGGCCAAGTGGCTGGAAGTGACGCGGCTGAACCACAACCTGGGCAAGATCCACGACGTGGAGGTGGCCAGCTTCGAGCTGAAGTACTTCGATGCCAGCGGCAAGAAGCTGGAGCGAACCGAGCGTCTAGACATCCGTGGCCGCAGCTTCCGCAAGGAAGGGCTGGGCAAGGACGTCACCGACAAGTTCCTCGCCGGCTTGCCCGGCATTCAGAAGGAAGGCTGCGATGGCCTGATCACCAGTGCGCGCTGGATCGTGCACCGCATGCCCAAGCATGTGCGCACCGTGTGCCTGGAGTTTTTTGGCAACGCCAAGGACGCCGTGCCGAGCATCGTCGAGATCAAAGACTACTTGTTTGCGCAAGCCGATGTGAAGCTGGCGGGCCTGGAACACCTCGACGACCGCTACTTGAAGGCCGTTGGCTACGCCACCAAGAGCAAGCGCAGCTTGCAGGGCAGCGGCCTGCCGAAGATGGTGCTGGTGGGCGACATCGTGGGCGACGACGAGAACGCCGTGGCGCGCGCCACCAGCGAAGTCGTGCGAATTGCCAACTCGCGCCATGGCGAGGGCTTCGTGGCGGTCAGCGCCGACGCGCGCAAGAAATTCTGGCTCGACCGCAAGCGCACGGCAGCCATCGCCAAGCACACCAACGCCTTCAAGATCAATGAAGACGTCGTCATCCCGCTCGAGCGCATGGGCGAGTACACCGAAGGCATCGAGCGCATCAACATCGAGCTGAGCCTGCGCAACAAGCTCGAGCTGATCGACGCGCTGGAGCACTTCTTCGCCCGCAGTTCGCTGCCCCTGGGCAAGGGCGACGACGCCGGCGAAATTCCAAGCGCCGAGTTGCTGGAGGACCGCGTGCAGCAGGCGCTCGCGCTGCTGGCCGAGGTGCGCGCTTTGTGGTCGGGTTGGCTGAAACAGCTAGACGCGCCAGCGGGGCTCCCTTCGACAAGCTCAGGACGATCGGAAACGCAGGCTCAGCCCGAACGGCCACGTACCGTTCGCCCTGAGCTTGTCGAAGGGCTCGCGGACGACGGCAGAAGCTACTTTTCGCAGCTGCAGGACTACTCACTTCGTGCCTCGTGGAAGACGCAGGTCTTGAAGCCGCTGCAGCAGCTCTTCGCTGGCGCCGCCTTCGTACCGCTGCTGGACGAGTGCCGCCGCATCCACAAGGAGGTGCTGCGCGGCCGTGTTTGGATCGCCTTGCACATGCATGCCGGCGACGGCAATGTGCACACCAACATCCCCGTCAACAGCGACAACTACGCCATGTTGCAGACGGCGCACGCTGTGGTGGTTCGCATCATGGCTTTGGCGCGCGGCCTGGACGGGGTGATCTCGGGCGAGCACGGCATCGGCATCACCAAGCTCGAATTCTTGACCAACGACGAGCTGAAAGACTTTGCCGACTACAAGCAACGCATCGATCCCGAGGGCCGCTTCAACAAGGGCAAGCTGCTGCGCTACGCGGCGGCGAATCCCGCCGGGGCACAGGCCATTTCGTCCTTGGCGCACGCCGCTGACTTCAGCCACGCCTACACGCCCAGCTTCGGCCTGATGGGCCACGAGTCGCTCATCATGCAGCAGAGCGACATCGGCGCCATCAGCGACAGCATCAAGGACTGCCTACGCTGCGGCAAGTGCAAGCCGGTCTGTGCCACGCATGTGCCGCGCGCCAACCTGCTCTACAGCCCACGCAACAAGATCCTCGCAACCTCGCTGCTGATCGAGGCCTTTCTGTACGAGGAGCAAAGGCGGCGCGGCATCGCGATCCGCCATTGGGAAGAGTTCGAGGACGTGGCCGACCATTGCACCGTCTGCCACAAGTGCCTGAGCCCCTGCCCGGTGAAGATCGATTTCGGCGAAGTCTCGATGAACATGCGCAACCTGTTGCGCAAGATGGGCCAGAAGAGCTTCCGCCCGGGCAACGCCGCAGCGATGCTCTTTCTGAATGCCACCAACCCGCAGACTATCAAGCTGATGCGCATGGCCATGGTCGATGTCGGCTTCAAGGTGCAGCGCTTCGCCAACAAAATGCTGGCGCTGGCGGCGCGGGCGCAGACCAAGGCGCCGCCAGCCACCGTCGGGCGAGCGCCAATCAAAGAGCAGGTCATCCACTTCATCAACAAGAAGATGCCTGGCGGCCTGCCGAAGAAGACCGCGCGAGCCCTGCTCGACATCGAAGACGCCGACTACGTGCCCATCATCCGCAACCCGGCGGCCACCACCGCTGACACCGAGGCGGTGTTCTATTTCCCCGGCTGCGGCTCGGAGCGCCTGTTCTCACAGGTGGGGTTGGCCACGCAAGCCATGCTCTGGCACGCCGGCGTGCAAACAGTGCTTCCGCCGGGCTACCTGTGCTGCGGCTACCCGCAGCGCGGCAGCGGCGATTTCGATAAGGCCGACAAGATCATCACCGACAACCGGGTGCTGTTCCACCGCGTCGCCAACACCCTGAACTATCTCGACATCAAGACCGTGGTGGTGAGTTGCGGCACCTGCTACGACCAGCTGCAAGGCTACCGCTTCGAAGACATCTTCCCGGGTTGCCGCATCATCGACATCCACGAGTACCTTCTCGAGAAGGGCATCGTCCTGCAGGACCAGGCGGCCTACCTGTACCACGACCCCTGCCACAGCCCGATGAAGTTGCAGGAGCCGATGAAGACGGTCAAGGCGCTGATTGGCAACAACGTACTGAAGAACGAGCGCTGCTGCGGCGAGAGCGGTACGCTCGGCGTCACCCGCCCCGACATCTCGACCCAGGTGCGCTTTCGCAAGGAAGAGGAGCTGAAGCAGGGCGAGGTCGCATTGCGGCTGGCCGCGAGCCTCGGCCCCGCCGAAAACATCAAGATCCTGACCTCCTGCCCGAGTTGCCTGCAGGGCTTGAAGCGCTACGAGGGCGACTTGCAGAACGGCTTGCTCGAAGCCGACTACATCGTGGTCGAGATGGCGCGAAAGCTGCTGGGCGAGAACTGGCTGGCAGAGTACGTTGCGCGGGCCAATGCGGGGGGCATCGAGCGGGTTCTGGTCTGATCTCGTGTGACTTGTTTGCCTGGATTGGTCGATCAGTGCATGGTCGGCCGCGATCGCTTGGCCCGCTACGCTGTGGCCACCAGCAGCCAAAGGCACAATCGCGGAAGAAAATCTTGGAGACTCGCTGATGGCTTCGATGAGGGTTGCGCTCACGCTTGCCGCGCTGATGTGTACAGCGTCCGCGGCTGCGTACTTCCTCCGGCCCTCCGTGAATGCCACAGACCGGGTGCCCAAGATCCAACTTGACACCGCAGTGCCGAAGCAGTTCGGTCAATGGCGCGAAGAAGAGTCGCGCGTCGCGGCCATCGTCAACCCGCAGACGCAGCAACTGCTGGACAAGCTCTACAGCCAAGTGCTCACACGGACCTACGTGGATGGGCAAGGCTATCGCGTGATGCTGTCCTTGGCCTATGGCGACGATCAGCGTGGGGGCCTGCAAGCGCACAAGCCCGAGGTCTGCTACCCGGCTCAGGGTTTCACGCTGCACAAGAATTTCGCAGCGGAGATCTCGACGCCTTTCGGCACTGTGCCAGGACGGCGGCTTGGCACACAGCTGGGTTCCAGAGTCGAGCCCGTCACGTACTGGTTCGCCGTTGCTGACCGTGCAGTCAGCACACGCTTCGAACATCGGCTGGCAGAGATTCGGCTTGGGCTGACCGGACAAGTGCCCTATGGGCTGCTGTTTCGGGTGTCGTCGATTGATGACAATGCCGACAGGGCCTACGGAGCCCACGACCGGTTCACCAGCGAGTTGCTCGCTGCGGTGTCAGCCGCAGACCGCAGCCGGCTGAGCGGGCTCGGCGCGCCGCAGTAACTGCAGGCCTCCCGCCGCGATCGCCCGAACAGCCCAGGTCAGTGCACCACCTGGGTCGGCTTGAACTCCGGCGCAAGGGGCGACTTCGCGGTGTCGGCAAAGGCGCGCGCGTTGGGATCGACGTCCGTCGGCTGGAAGGTGTCCAGGCCGCCGCGGGTGGTGGCAAACAGGGAGGTGGCGAAGTGCTGCGCCTCCTCTTTGCGGTCGTCCATTGCCCACAGCAACAGGGCGCGCGCGGTCATCGGCTTGGCGAACAGGAAGCCTTGCAGTTCGTCGCAGCCGAGCTGCACCAGGATGCGTTGCTGGCGTTCGTTCTCGACGCCTTCTGCCACCACCCTCAAACTCAGCGCATGGGCCAGCTTGACGACGGCGTCGACCACGGCGCGGGCGTCGGCGCTGAACTCCACGTCCATCACGAAGCTGCGGTCGATCTTCAGCTCTTCGGCCGGGAGCTTGCGCAGATAGGCCAGGCTGGAGTAACCGGTGCCGAAGTCGTCGATCGACAGGTGGATGCCTGCGGCGCCCAGTTCGCGAAACGTCGCCTGCGTCGCCTTGGTGTCTTCCATGGCCACGGACTCGGTGATCTCGCAGGTCAGCAGTGACGGGTCAACGTGGTTGCGGGCCAGGGCGCCTTCGATGCGCGCGACGATGTCTTCCTGGCGCATCTGCACGGCTGACAGGTTGATGGCCACCCGCATCTTCAACCCCTTGTCGAGCCACACGCGGGCCTGACGACAGGCATCTTCGATCACCCACTGGCCGATGCTGCGGATCAAGCCGAAGCGCTCGGCGATCGGGATGAACACAGTGGGCGGCACCATGCCCCGGGTCGGGTGCTTCCAGCGCAACAGGGCTTCAGCGGCGGTGACCTTGCCCGACGCAGCATCGATCTTGGGCTGGTAGAACAACTCAAGCTCGTTGTTCTCAAGCGCCAGGCGCAAGTCGCGCAGGATGTCGAAGCGCTCGCGCGCGTCGTCTTCCATCGCCGGGACGAAGAAGCAAAAGCCGGCGCCTCCTGCACGCTTGGCGGCGTACATGGCAGCGTCGGCGCGCGAGACCAGTTTGGCGTGCTGACCGTTGTCGGGGTAGAAGGCGATTCCGATCGAGCAGCCGATGCTGACCTGGCGGTCTTCGATTTCGAACGCTTGCGAGAGGGCTTCGACGATGGCCTGGGTACGCTGTGCCACCACGTCTTGCGAGCCGGCATCGGCGATCAGGACAAGGAATTCATCGCCCCCCACGCGTGAGACGACATCGCCGCTGCGGGCGCATTCCTTGAGCCGTTTGCCGACACTTTGCAGCACGCGGTCGCCCGCGCTGTGGCCGAAGGTGTCGTTGACGGGCTTGAAGCCGTCCAGGTCAATGAACAACAAAGCCAGCTTGGTCTGGTTGCTGTCGCAGCGCACCACCATGGCGGCGAGCTGGGTTTCGAAGTGGGTGCGTGTGGGCAGGCGGGTCAGCGCATCTTCCAGCGGCTCGGCTGGCGTGGGTGGCAGGCGGGCACTGACGCGGGCGGCAGGTTGGCGCTCCCGCACCAGGCCGAGCAGGCCGACGGCCAACAGCAACAGGGCCAGAACAGGCAGCAAGGCTGGGTGCGTCCAGCTGCCGATGGCCGTGCGCAGCGGAACTGGGGCAAAGCTGAGTGCGCCGCTGGCGGCGACCACGGCCGCAATCTTCAATGCCACGGTGTGGCGCAGCGTCAGGTTCGGGACCGCCAACCAGATCAGGGCTGCGGCGAGGAACGCGGCACCGATGGCGCTGCGCAGCAACACACTCGCAGCGCCTTCGCCCGGCCCGCTCGAGACAGCGGTGACGCACAGCACGGCCAGCAGCAAGGTGCCGGCGGCAGCGCCGACGCGGCGGCTGCTTCTCCACGGATCGTCTCCCGTGGCCGCCAACCCGGCCGTGGCGGGCAGGGCGATTGCCACGACTACCAGGCCCAACTGCCACAGCAGGCCGCTGGCGCCGCCGATGGCCGCCGTGGCAGCCGATTGCTCCAACGGCCACCAGATCCCGGTTGCGGCCACGCCGACGGCAATGGCCCGCAGCCGACGGTCCCAGGCGACCTGGCCGCGCCGCGCCTGCAAGGCCAATGAACTGGCCAGCCACAGCAGCAACGCACTCGGCACGAAAGTGCCAAGGGCGTTCAGCAGGCTTTGGAGAAAGGTCACAGGGGGCTCCGGTGCAACGTGGCAGACGCGCGGTCGGCTCGCCGCCATGGGGCGAGCCGCTGTCGCGACGATTCTGTCGGCTCGTGTGGCGGGCCGAGCAGCAATCTGCGTGACGGAAGTCGCCCATCCCCTGCCGCTACACTGCCGCATGGCTGAAAAACCGCGTCCCATGGCACTCACGGTGCACCAGCAATCCAAGCTGCTCGAGGTGGGCTTCGATGACGGCGCGAGCTTTCGCATCCACTTCGAGTTGATGCGTGTGTACTCGCCTTCGGCCGAGGTGCAAGGCCACGGCCCCGGCCAGGAAGTGCTGCAAACCGGCAAGCGCGAGGTCGGCATCGACGGCCTGGAACCCGTCGGCCACTACGCCGTGCAGCCGACCTTCAGCGACGGCCACAGCACCGGCATTTTTTCCTGGGACTACCTCTACTTCCTCGGCTCGCAACAAGAGAAGCTGTGGCGCGACTATGAAGTGCGCCTCACCACCGCCGGCATGTCCCGCGACGCACCGATGGTGGTGGCCGCTGGCGGCAGTTGCGGGCATTCGCACTGACATGAACAACGAAGCCAAAACCCATTTCGGCTTCGAGACGGTGGCCGAGGTCGAGAAGGCGCAACGCGTGCGCGGCGTGTTCGACGCCGTGGCATCGAAGTACGACGTCATGAACGACTTGATGTCGCTCGGGCTACACCGGGCCTGGAAGGCTTATACCGTCGCGGTTGCCAATCTGCGCCCGGGTGACAAGGTGCTCGACCTAGCCGCAGGCACTGGCGATCTCGCCCGCGCATTTGCCCGCCAGGTGGGCGCCAGCGGCCTGGTGTTGCACACCGACATTAATGAAGCCATGCTTCGGGAGGGCCGCAATCGTCTGCTCGACGAAGGCCTCGTGCTGCCCACGCTGCTGTGCGATGCCGAGCGTTTGCCCCTGCCCGACGCTGCGTTCGACCTGGTCAGCGTGGCCTTTGGCCTGCGCAACATGACGCACAAGGAGCTGGCGCTGGCCGAAATGGCGCGGGTGCTGCGCCCCGGCGGGCGACTGCTGGTGCTGGAGTTCTCCAAGGTCGCCGCACCTTTGGCCAAGGCCTACGACTGGTATTCCTTCAACGTCCTGCCCAAACTCGGGCAATGGGTGGCAGGCGACGGCGACAGCTACCGCTATCTGGCTGAGTCGATCCGCATGCACCCCGACCAGGTAGCCTTGAAGGCGATGATGAAGACGGCCGGCTTCGGCCACGTCGATGTCCATAACCTGGCCGGCGGCGTGGTGGCGCTGCATGTGGGCGTGCGCTGCTGAGTGGCCCTTGGATGGGGGTTTGTTCGGAACCGCACAGACGATTCGCGGTCAACCGTCAGACTCCGTGCGCCGCGTGGTGCCCGGCCGCGTGCGGATTTCACGTGTTGCGTCGATGGCGCGGGGCGACGCCCGTGTGCAGGGGTGAGGGCGCGTCAACTGCAGTCGTTACACTCTTGAAAGTGTCCTTGTGGGCAGGAGATCCTCAGAAATGAACATCCGCATTGCGCTCTTGGCAACCGTTGCTCTGGCTTTCGTGTTGGCCGGGTGCGGCGACAAGAAAGACAAGGAAAAGCCGGCCACCCAGACGGCTGCGAAGGTGAACAAGGAAGAGATCACCGTTCACCAGATCAACGCGGTGTTGCAGCAACAACGTGGGCTCAAGCCAGAGCAGGCCGAAGAAGCGGGCCGCCGCGCGCTCGAGCGCCTGATCGACCAGGAACTGGCGATACAGAAGTCCGCCGAGTTGAAAATCGACCGTGAGCCGCGGGTACTGCAAGCCGTTGAGGCGGCGCGTCGCGAGATCATCGCTCGTGCCTATGTCGAGAAGATCGGCGAAGGCGCAACCAAGCCCGCTCCTGCGGAGATCAAGACCTACTACGACGCCAACCCGGCCCTGTTTAAGGAGCGCCGTGTCTATCAGTTGCAGGAGCTTGCGATCGAGGCCGCACCTGGGCAGATTGGCGCGTTACGCTCCAAGCTCCAAGCGGCGAAGAACCTGCCTGAGTTCGTGGAGTACCTGAAGGCCAACAACTTCAAGTACGCGGCCAACCAGGCCGTGCGGGCTGCAGAACAGCTGCCCCTTGCTGCGCTGCCCGCTTTGGCCAAGATGAAGGATGGCCAAGCGATGCTTAACGTCACCCCGACGGGCGCCCAGGTCGTGATGCTGGCGGGTTCTCGCGCGCAGGCCGTCGACGAAGAGCGCGCCAGCAAGGCCATCGAACAGTTTCTGCTCAACGAGCGCAAGCGCAAGGTCATCGCCGACGACCTGAAGGCACTGCGCGGCTCGGCCAAGATTGCCTATGCCGGCAAATACGCTGCCTCGGCGCCCGCAGCCGCAGAAGTCGAGCGGGCGCCGACGCCGGCAGAAGTTGCCGCCTCGGCGGCGGCCACGCTGGACACCAAGTCGATCTCTGACGGGCTGGGTATCAAGGCCTCAACGGGCGCCGCAAGCGCAGCCGATGCGGCGGATGCTGCTGTCAAGCCGGCCAGCGGTGTCGACGCGTCATCCATCAGCAAAGGATTGGGCCTGAAATGAAACACACCGCTTCAATGCTGCGGGCAGTGCTGACTGCAAGCTCTTTGCTGTTGGCGGCGGGCGTTTTGCTGCCGTCGTCGGCCCTGGCGCAGGCTGCACCACCTGCTGCGGCTGCGGCGGCCCAGTACAGGCTGGCGCTCGGTGACAGCATTCGCATCACCGTGTTCCAGAGCCCGGACCTGTCATTGGAAGCGCGCATCACCGAAGCCGGGGTCATCTCCTATCCGCTTCTGGGCAGCGTGAATCTGGCAGGCTTGACCGTGGCAGAAGCCGAGCAGCGCATCGCCAACGGCCTGCGCACCGGCAACTTTGTCAAACAACCCCAAGTGTCGATCACCGTCGTCAC
>JANNGJ010000127.1:0-4720 GCA_031403815.1 Burkholderiales bacterium
AAACGCCAGGCCGGGTGCGAAGCTGCCGCTGCTGTCTTGCAGTGCGGCCACGAGCGAGCGCCCGACGGGATAGAAGATGAAGAGCAGCAACAGGCTGGCAATCACCACCACGATGGAGGCCACCGTGGTGTCGCCGCCGAAGCGGCCGCTGCGGGCCAGGGCGCGCGCGAACAGCAGGGTAAAGGCCGCCAGCGCCAGCCCGGCGCCCAGGCCGAAGGAGCCGCCGCCAGCGCCCGCCACAAAGCCAGCGCCCAGGGCCCACGTGACCGCAAAGGCACTGCTGGCCGCCAGCGCCGCGAAGTTCGAGCGCCAGGCCAAGCCCAGGCCCAGCAGCGCAGCCGCGACCACCGGCGCATGGGCTGGCGCAGCGCCATTGAAGGCCAGCGTCAAAGCCGAGCCCGAGCGTGCGCCAAACCACGGCAGCATCAGAGTGACCAGCGCCGCCAACCCCGCCAGCCCGAGCAGCCAGCGGTCGCGCCCGACGCTAACGCCAACGCCAACGCCAACGCCAACGCCAACGCCAACGCTTACCCCCATCCCCGTTCGGGCTGAGCCTGTCGAAGCCCCGTTCGCAGTCAACGCAGGCCCTTCGACAAGCTCATGGCGAACGGTCGTGACGGCGCAAACGGCCGCGAAGGCTCAGGGCGACCGGTCATCGAAGCTCACTTCGGCAGCTTCGAGACCTCGTCGTCCCACTTCTTCAGCAAGCGCGTGCGCTCAGCGGACGAGCCGTACTTGACGAAGTCGTAGTCGATCAGTTTGATGTCGCCGAGCTTGGGCGCCTGCGCCGGCGTCGGTGCTTTCTTGTTCGACGGCACCTGGAAGCTCTTCACGCCCGCGGCAAGGGCCTGCGCTTCGGGCGAGAGCGCCCAGTCGTACCACTTGCGCGCATTGGCCAGGTTCTTCGCGCCCTTGATGATGCTCATCGAGCCGATCTCGTAGCCGGTGCCCTCGCAGGGCGAGACGATCTTCACCGGTGCGCCGCCCACCGCCTGGGTCACGGCGTCGTGCTGGAAGGTGATGCCGATCAGCGTCTCGCCGGTGGCCGCCGCACGCGCCGGCGCGGCGCCGCTCTTGGTGTACTGGTTGATGTTCTTGTGCATCGCCTTCATCAAGTCGAAGGCCTTTTGCTCACCCAGCAACTGCACCAGCGTGGCCAGCATGGTGTACGAGGTGCCCGACGAGTTCGGGTTGGCCACCTGCACGTCGTCTTTGTAGATCGGCTTGGCCAGGTCGGCCCAGCACTTGGGCTCGGGCAGCTTGCGCTTGGCGAGTTCTTGCGTGTTGAAGCTGTAGCCAAGCGCGCCGGCGTAGATGCCGACGGTGCGGAACTTGGCCGCCTTGGCTTGGCGCACGGCCCAGTCCTGCAGCTCGTCCAGGCGCGGCGAAACATAGGGGTCGGTGAGCAGTTCTTCGGCCGCCTGCAGATGCGGGTCACCGGTGCCACCCCACCAGATGTCGCCGCGCGGATTCGCAGCCTCGGCCTTGATCTGGGCGTAGAACTCGCCCGAGCTCTTGCGCGTCATCAGCACCTTGATGCCGGTGGCCTTCTCGAAGGCCGCCACCATCGGCCGGCACCACTCTTCCTGCACGCTGCAATAGACGACGACCTCGCCCTGCGCGGCGGCCGGCAGGGCGGTGGCCAGCAGGCCCAGCAGCGAAACGGTCGAGAGGGCTTTGAGCAAAAAGTTCTTCATCAACGTCTCCTTCAAGGGTGTGCCAGATCAATGCCGACGACGGCGGCCAGGGCCGCGCCGAGCGCTTGGTTGGTGGCCAACAGCGGGTTGCCTTCGAGCAGCCCCGCGCCGGCAAAGAAATCATTCGTGCGGCCGCCGGCCTCGGTCACCAGCAGCACCCCGGCGGCGCAGTCCCACGAGTTGATGTGCAGCTCGCAGTAGCCCTCGGTGCGGCCGGCGGCCACGTCGGCCAGGCCGAGCGCGCCCGAGCCGGCGCGGCGGAAGGCGCAGCCGGCATCGAGCACGCGCGTCACCATCGCCAGGTAGTCGGCCTGCGGCCGGCGCAGCGACCAGCCGCATTCGACAGTTGCGGCATCGAGCGACGCAACGGCGCTCACACGCAAGCGCCGCGCCGCTGCGCTGCCCTCGGCCAGCCACGCGCCGCCGCCGCGTTCGGCGTGATACAGGCGCTCGTGGCTCGGGTCATGCAGGGCGCCGAGCGTGGGCACGCCGTGCTCGATCATGCCGATCGAGACGCAGTAATGCGCAATGCTGCGGGTGTAGTTGGCGGTGCCGTCGATCGGGTCGATGATCCAGACCCGCTCGGCGCCGGCAATGCCCTCACTGGCGCCGTCTTCCTCGCCGAGCACCGCGTCGTCGGGCCAGGCCTTGCCGATTTCAGCGCGAATGAAGCGCTCCACGGCGCGGTCCATCGCCGTGACTTCGTCGTGCCGCCCCTTCAGCGTGAGGGAGGGCGCACCGAAGGCGGCATGCGCCATGCGGCCAGCTTCGGCGGCCAGAGTGCGGCAGAACGCAAGGCGGCTCATGGTGCAGACGATGCTACTGGCCCGGGGGCCCGCAGCGGCTGCGGACAGACCCTATTCGAGCGTGATCGTCGTGTCCTGCTCTGTGGCCACGCAGCCCTCGGCAATGGGCGTCCAGCCGCGCCGAATCACGATGCGCGTGCCGGCCTGGCAGAACTCCAGGCGCTGCGCGCCCGGCACGCGGGCCTGCACGAAGGCGTCGAGCGAGGCCGGCATGCTCACCCGGTAGCGCGCCTCGGCCAAGTCGGCCGGCGGGTGATCGTCGTCGTGCAAATGCGGGATCAGGCGGCCCAGCCACATCAGTGGCCGAAAGCCGACGGCGAACACAGCGGGCTCATAGCCCTGCTGTGCCAACCAGCGCTGGGCCTGCGCGCGGGCTTCGTCGCCCGTGCCCGGGCTGCCGCTGTCGGGCGGCGGGCCCCACGCGGCGGCCAACATCTCTGCCACCCACTGGTTGCAGTTCTGGTACATCACGCTGAAGGCATGCGCGTTGGCGCTGTAGCGTGTGCCAAGCGCTTGCAGCGCCTGCGAGCGGTCGAGCACGGCGCGCTCCAAGGCCGCAGCCTCGGCCTCGGGCAGCGTCACCACGGAGACATAGCCGGCGGCCGGATCGTTCAAGCCGAGCACGAAGCCGGCAACGCCCTGGTCGAACAGGCGCGGCTTGCTTTCGTCGCAAGCGTAGTAGAGCTGGCGCACTGACCAGGCTGTGTCCAGGCCCCGCTTGAGGCTCACGCCAGCGTGCGAGTAGCGCATGCCGAAGCGGCTCAGGTCCAGGCCCGAGCGCGCGACCAGGGCCAGGCTGGCGCCAGAGTCGTCCAGCGTCTGCTTGATCACGGCGGCGAAGCGGAACAGACGGTCTTGCTGCGCCGCGCTCATCGCGGGCGTCTGGTCGCAATAGCGCGCCACGCCGGCCTGGCAGGCGGCCCATGGCCCCAGCCCAAGGGTCAGAGCCAGCGCTGTGGCCCGCGGCGCTCGCCGCATCAGGGCCGCGCGTTCAAAGCTGCACGGCGCGGGCCTGCAGCTCGCGGTACCAGTCGTCCGCCAGCACCAGGAAAAAGGCGCTGTTCACCTGGGCGTCGGTGCGCTGGGTGAACTCGGTGCCATACGGGCGCGCACGTGCAGTCACGGTGCCGCCCTGGGCCAGCTGCGCCCGCTCGGCCACGGCTTGTGGCAGGTAGAGAAGGAACTCGCTGTCTGCCGCGCCATCGGCCACGGCCTGGAGCGTCAAGCGCAGCGTGCCGGGCCGCTCGGGCGCGGCGGCCATGGCGACGATCTGGTAGTCGCCATTCGCCGCAGCGGTGGTCTTGGTTGAGCTGTCGCTGGACTTGCCGAAGGAGGTCGAGACACTGCCGACGGAGGCGGTGAGGCTGGCCGATGCCGCCGACGAGGCGAAGCTCTCCGCGGTGGCCGGCAGGGCGCTCGCAAGGGCGGCGGTGATGGCAGCAGCGACAAGGGTCTTGGCGGGGGTCATGGGGGCTCCAGGAGATGGCGGGGACGTGGCGCGATGCTAGCGCGCCGCGCCCGCCCAAGGTACCCGATTGTTTCGCGCGGGCTCGGTTTGCGTGCGCTTCAACTCAGGATCAGTTTCAGGCATGCGATCAGCAGCACGGCAGCCAGAAAGCGCTTGATCCAGGCCGGCGCCAGGCGGCGGCTGCCGAGATGTGCGCCGATCACGCCGCCGGCCGCCGCCGCCGCGAGCCAGGGCCACAACGCGTCGGGCAAGTGGCGTGTGCTGGCCAGGTTGCCGGCCAGCCCGGCGGTCGAGTTCAGCAAGATGAACAGGGCCGACACCGCGGCAGCCTGCTTGGCTCGGGCCCAGCGCATGTGCAGCAGCAGCGGCGTGAGAAAGATGCCGCCGCCGGTGCCCGTCAGGCCCGACAACAGGCCGATCAAGCCGCCGGCGCCCAGCGCCGCGGCGCGCGGTGCCTCGCGGCACACCGGGTCTTCTCGCGAGTCGACAACGAAACGCACGGCGGCCACCAGCAGCACCACGCCGAGCAAGACCTTGAAGGCTTGCGCCGGCAGACTGATGTGGCCGCCGACGAAAGCCATCGGCACCGCCAGCACAGCAAAGGGCCAGAAGCTGCGCCACACGAAGTGCCCGGCGCGCAGGAACTGCCAGCTGGCGATGCCGGCCACCAGGATGTTCAGGCACAGCGCCGTCGGCTTGATCACCTCGGGCCCCAGGCTGGCCAGCGACATCACCGCGATGTAGCCCGA
>JANNGJ010000128.1:0-4373 GCA_031403815.1 Burkholderiales bacterium
AACTTTGCCGAAGCCGACCGCATCCGACAGCAGCTCACCAACCTCGGCATCGAGCTGAAAGACTCGGCGCAGGGCACCACATGGGTCAAGGCCTAGTCATGGTGCGCAGCCCCGCCTCTGCTGCCGCCATCGTCACCCCGGGCTACTGGGACGACGCCTGCAAGCACCTGGTGCGGCGCGACCGCGTGATGAAGAAGCTGATCCCGCAGTTCGGCGAAGCCCGCCTGCAAAGCCGCGGTGACGCATTCACGACCCTGGCGCGGTCCATCGTCGGCCAGCAAATCTCGGTCAAGGCCGCGCAGTCGGTGTGGGACCGCCTTGCCGCGCTGCTGCCCGCGCCGGCCACGCGTCTTGCGCCGCTGGCGGTGCTGGCCCTCGAGACCACGGTGATGCGCAGCGCAGGCCTGTCGGCCCGCAAGTGCGAGTACCTGAGTGACCTGGCCAAGCACTTCGAAGGCGGCCTGGTGCATGTGCACAACTGGCAGCAAATGGAAGACGAGGCCATCATCGACGAGCTGGTCGCGATCCGTGGCATCGGCCGCTGGACCGCCGAGATGTTCCTGATCTTTCACCTGATGCGCCCGAACGTGATGCCGCTGGACGACCTTGGCCTCATCAAGGGCATCAGCGTCAACTACTTCAGCGGCGAACCCGTGACGCGCGCGGAAGCGCGCGAAGTCGGCGACGCCTGGGCGCCGTTCAGGTCCGTCGCCACGTGGTACGTTTGGCGCAGTCTGGATCCGTTGCCCGTTGAATACTGAGGAGCACCGCGAATGAGCAAACGCCACTTCCTCGAGTTTGAATCGCCGATCGCCGAGCTCGACGCCAAGATCGAAGAGCTGCGCTACGTGCAGAACGAGTCGGCGGTCGACATCTCGGAAGAGATCGAGCGGCTGGACAAGAAGAGCCAGCAGTTGACCAAGGACATCTATGCCAGCCTGACGCCCTGGCAGGTGACGCAAATCGCGCGCCACCCGCAGCGGCCCTACACGCTCGACTACATCGCTGACCTGTTCACCGACTTCACCGAGTTGCACGGCGACCGCTCATTTGCCGACGACCTGTCCATCGTCGCCGGCCTGGCGCGCTTCAACGGTCAGGCCTGCATGGTCATCGGCCAGCAGAAGGGCCGCGACACCAAGGAGCGCGGCCTGCGCAACTTCGGCATGAGCCGGCCCGAGGGCTACCGCAAAGCCCTGCGCCTGATGCGTGTGGCAGAGAAGTTCAAGCTGCCGCTCTTCACCTTTGTCGATACGCCCGGCGCCTACCCCGGCATCGGCGCCGAGGAGCGCGGCCAAAGCGAGGCCATTGGCCACAACATCTTCGAGATGGCCCAGCTCGAGGTGCCCATCATCGTCACCATCATTGGCGAGGGCGGATCGGGCGGCGCACTGGCCTTGTCGGTCGGCGACCAGTTGCTGATGCTGCAGTATTCGGTCTATTCCGTGATCTCGCCCGAGGGCTGTGCCTCGATCCTGTGGAAGTCGGCGGAACGGGCCGCTGACGCCGCCGATGCCCTGGGCATCACGGCGCACCGGCTGAAAGCGCTCGGCCTGGTCGACAAGATCGTGAACGAGCCCGTGGGCGGCGCGCACCGCGACCCCAAGGCCATGAGCGCCTCGCTCAAGCGCGCACTTGGCGATGCGCTGCGCCAGGTGGCGGATCTCAAGCCCAAGGAATTGCTCGACCGTCGCTACCAGCGCCTGCAGTCCTATGGCCGCTTCAACGACACGAAAGAGCAGTGAGCGAGACCGTCGCGGTGGCCGTCAGCGGCGGCCGCGATTCGATGGCCTTGCTGCACTGCACGGCCCGCGCCGCCAAGCCCCTCGGCATTCATGTTCTGGCCTTGCATGTGCACCATGGCTTGCAGGCCGACGCCGACGCCTGGGCCGAATTGGTCGAGCGCACGTGTCGACGCTGGTCGGTCGGATTTGCGATGCAACGCCTGGTCGGCAAGCCCGCACGCGGCGACAGCGTCGAAGCCTGGGCCCGCATCGGCCGCTACCGCGCCTTGGCCGAGATGGCGCAGACAGCGCGGGCTGAGCTTGTGCTGTTGGCCCACCATCAGCGCGATCAAGCCGAAACCTTTCTCTTGCAGGCCCTGCGCGGCGGCGGGCCGGCCGGCTTGGCGGCCATGCCAGCCCAAGTCGAGCGCGATGGCCTCAGTTGGTGCCGCCCGTGGCTGGCGCAGCCTGAAGCGGTGGTGGCCGCCTACGCACGCCGTCACCGCCTTCGCTTTGCTGAAGACCCGAGCAACACCGACCCACGCTTTGCGCGCAGCCGCCTACGGCAGGCGGTGATGCCGGGGCTGCGTGACGCCTTCCCCGAGGCCGAGGCCGCGCTGGCCGCCGCTGCTGCGCGCAGCGCACAGGCGCAGGCAGTGCTGGCTGACGTGGCGTTGGCCGACCTGACCAGCCTGTGTGACGGCCCGGTCCTGCGCCTGACGCCCTGGGGCTCGCTCAGTGGGCCGAGACGCCGCAACGCGCTGCAAGCGTGGCTGCGCCAGCATGTCGGCCGTGGCGTGCCCCACAGCCTGGTCGACCGTCTGATGAAGGAGCTGCCTGCACCGGGCGCTGCGCAGTGGCAGGTCGAGAGCGTCACGCTGCGCCGCCATCGGGCCCGGCTGCTTGCCAGTCTGCGCGAAGACCCCCTGACTGCAGGCGCGGCAGGGCCTGGCCCACCCGACGCACCCGGTTTCGCCCCGTACTACCTGCGCGTGGTGGAGGAGGGTGGCATTGCCACTGCGCTTCTCGCGGGCGCCGAGTGGCGCGCGCGCGCGGGGGGTGAGCGTTTTCAGCGTGCACCCGGCACGCCGCCGCGCAGCCTGAAAAAGCAGTTCCAGGCAGCGGGCATTGCACGATGGCAACGCGACGCGCCACTGCTGTTCTCAGCCGATGGTCGCCTGCTGTTCGTGCCGGGCTTGGGCATCGACGCGCGCGCCGTGGCGCTGCCCGGCGAACCCCAGCAGGCTGTGGCCTGGTTGCCCGTGACGCGACCCTGAACCGCGCGCCGGCGCCGATAGAATCCCGGGCTTCGCCTGTGACTTCCCTCTCTAGCAGCCCATGGCCTTGATCGTTCACAAATACGGTGGCACCTCGATGGGCAGCACCGAACGCATTCGCAATGTGGCCAAACGCGTGGCCAAGTGGGTGCGCGCCGGGCACCAGATCATCGTCGTGCCCTCGGCGATGAGCGGCGAAACCAACCGCCTGCTGGGTTTGGCCAAAGAACTGTCGCCCGAACGCATGACCACCGCCGTGATGCGCGAGCTGGACGCGCTTGCCGCCACCGGCGAGCAGGTCTCGGTCGGCCTTTTGGCGATTGCCCTGCGCAGCGAAGGCCTCGACGCGGTGAGCTACGCCGGTTGGCAGGTGCCCATCGTCACCGACTCGGCCTACACCAAAGCCCGCATCCAGCACATCGATGACGCGCGCGTGCGTGCCGACCTGGCGGCAGGCCGCGTGGTGGTCATCACCGGCTTTCAGGGCATTGATGCCGACGGCCACGTGACGACCCTCGGCCGCGGCGGCAGCGACACTTCGGCCGTGGCCATTGCCGCCGCGATGCAGGCCGCAGAGTGCCTGATCTACACCGACGTCGACGGCGTCTACACCACGGACCCGCGGGTGGTGCCAGAAGCGCGGCGCCTGGTCACCATCAGCTTCGAAGAGATGCTGGAGATGGCCAGCCTGGGCTCCAAGGTGCTGCAGATCCGCTCCGTGGAGTTCGCCGGCAAATACCGTGTGCCGCTGCGCGTGCTGTCGAGTTTTACCGACTGGGACATCCCGATCGACGAAGAAGCCAAATCGGGCACCCTGATCACTTTCGAGGAAGATGCAAACATGGAACAAGCCGTTGTCTCGGGCATCGCTTTCAATCGCGACGAAGCCAAGGTCACTGTGCTCGGTGTGCCCGACAAGCCGGGCGTGGCCTACCGCATCCTGGGCGCCGTGGCCGAAGCCAACATCGACGTCGACATGATCATCCAGAACATGTCGCACGAGGGCAAGACCGACTTTTCCTTCACAGTGCATCGCAACGACTACGCGCGCACCCTCGACTTGCTCAAGACCCAGGTGGCACCCGCCACGGGCGCCGCCGAAGTCAGTGGCGACCCGCGCATCTGCAAGGTGTCCATCGTCGGCATCGGCATGAAGAGCCACGTCGGCGTGGCAGCAACCATGTTCCGCACCTTGAGCGAGGAGGGCATCAACATCCAGATGATCTCCACCAGCGAGATCAAGACCAGCGTGGTCATCGACGAGAAGTACATGGAGCTAGCGGTGCGAGCCTTGCACCGTGCGTTTGAGCTGGACGGGGTGCCGGCGACCGCGTGAACGGGCTCAAGCTGGACAGGCCCCACTGCTAGAATC
>JANNGJ010000129.1:0-4309 GCA_031403815.1 Burkholderiales bacterium
GATCCGCCCGCCGCGCTGCGGCGCTTCCAGGCCGCCTTGAAACGCTTTCCCGAGGCTGCCAACCTGCACAACGAACTCGGCTTCGCGTACCGCCAATCGGGCCAGGTCGAGAAGGCCTTCGAGCACTACAAGCGCGCGCTGGCCATCGACCCGCGCCACCGCGCTGCGCACGAGTACATCGGCGAGGCCTACCTGATGGTGGGCGATGTCGCGAGCGCCGAGAAACACGTCGCCGCGCTGCGCTCGATCTGCCTGTTGCCCTGCGGTGAACTGAACGACTTGCGCAAGGCGATCGAGGCGCACCGGGCGCGGGCCACGCCGCGCTGACCGCGCAGCTGCCGCGCTGCGTTCAGCGCGACCCGACGACGATGTAGCCGCGGTTCTCCACCGTGTCGAATGTGCGCATGCCCTTGATCAGCGTGGCCGTCGGCATCCAGACCCAGCCGGCGCTGGCGGGGTTCACGTCGAGGACGAGAAACGAATCCGACGCCGCGTCGTAGGCCCCGAGCGGCGAGATGTGGCCGCCCCCAGCCTGGCCGACAGCCGCGCGCGTGTAGTTGATGATCACGTAGTCGCCCGGACGCTCGAGGTTGCGGCGCAGGTCGTCGCGGATCTCGTCCGCCACGCTCGCGGCGCCGACGATCACCAGACGCGTAGGCGCCCCATGCGCTCTGAGCAGCGCATCGAGCTGGCGCACCTGGAAGCCGACATCGCGCAGCGTCCTGCCGTCGGCAGACATCGGCTCGCCGAGCACCTGGGCCCGCGTCTTCGGGCTCTTGTCGAACACGTTGTCCTGGGTGAAGCGCGGCAGCGTCAGGTCGGCCGATGGCGGCAGGTGTTTGAGGTCGTCGCTGCGCAGGCGGCTGCGGTCGCGCGGCAGGTCGGGGCGCGCGCCGGAGATTGCATTGAGCACGATCGCTGCCGTGGTCGGGCCGCAGAACGCGGCGTTGGATTGGGCCTCGAACTGGTTCGCGAGCGTGGGGAAATCGGCCTTGGCGCCGCTGCGCGACAGGCGCGACAAGCCCTCCTCGGAGGCAAAGCCCAGCAGGGCCGGGTTATCGACCGGCCTGGTGTCCTGGGCCTGCAGACTGCATGACAGCGCGAGCGCCAACAGGCCAACGAAGCCGGTGCGAAGCGACGGCATGGTGATGATCTCCAGAGTTGCAACGCAGCGCCGCTGGCCGTGATGGCAGTTGTTCGACAACCAGCCTGCGACGAGTGTAGGCCGCCTTGCGCGCGATGCGGCCCAGGGCGGCACAGCATACGCTTGCACTTTGCGGCGAGGTTCGGCGGCGCCGGCCCGCGCCGCGAAGGCACAGCACAATTGGGTGGCTTTTGCAGGCGCTTGCCAAACACCCGATGCACCGCACCATCACCCTGCTGCTCAACATCGCCCATGCGATAGACCACCTGTTCCTGTTGATCTTTGCCACCGCCGTGGCGGCCATCGCCAAAGACTTCGGCCTGCTGCGCTGGGAAGACCTGATGCCCTTTGGCGCGGGCGCCTTTCTGCTCTTTGGCCTGGGCTCGCTGCCGGCGGGCAAGCTCGGCGACCAATGGGGCCGGCGGCCGATGATGCTGGTGTTCTTCTTCGGCATCGGCACGGCTGCGCTGTTGGTGGCGGCAACGCAAAGCCCTTGGCAACTGGCCGCGGCACTCACCCTCATGGGTGCCTTCGCGTCGATCTATCACCCTGTCGGCATTCCAATGTTGCTGCAGCAATCGAAGGCGCCGGGCGCGGCCATCGGCGTCAACGGCCTGGCGGGCAACCTGGGCATCGCGGCAGCAGCCGTGCTCACCGGCGTCCTGGTCGAGCACGCCGGCTGGCGCGCTGCCTTCGCCCTGCCGGGGCTGGCCTGCCTGGCGTTCGGCGCGCTGTTCTGGTGGCGCGTGCCGCCCGAGAGCGAGTCGCCCGCGCAGCGCACACGGAAGGCCAGCGTGCAGCTCGACCGCCGCGACCTGGTGCGCGTGCTGGCGGTGATGACGGTGGCCTCGGCCTCGGGCGGCCTGGTCTTCAACCTCACCACCAATGGCAATGGCCAGATGCTGGGCGAGCGCCTGGCGGCCTATGCCAATGACCCATCGACGCTCGGCCTGCTGCTCGGTGCGGTGTATGCCGTGGCCTCGGTGGCCCAGGTGATCGTCGGCCGTTTGATCGACCGCTACGCCCTCAAACCGCTGTGGCTGGCCATCGTGCTGGCCCAGGTGCCGATGCTGGCCCTGGCTGCCTATGCGCCTGGCTGGTGGGCGTGGTTGGCCTTGCTCGGCGCCATGGTCTTCATCTTCGGCGCCATCCCCTTCACCGACGCCACCATCGTGCGCTTCGTGGATGACCGCATGCGCAGCCGCGTGGCCGGCCTGCGCCTGGCGATCTCCCTGGGCATCAGCTCGGCGGCGGTGTGGGCCTTGGGGCCGGCCGTCAAGGCGGCCGGCTTCAGCACCTTGTTCGCCGTGATGGCCGGCGTGGCCTTGTTCAACGCGGCGGTGCTGTTGCTGCTGCCGCGCGAGCCGGCGCGGGTGGCGGTGGCGGTGGCCAAGTAGCATCGGGGACCAACCATGCGCTCGGAGGTTTCAATGACCCGTGCCCTCGTTTGATGTTGTACGAACCCGTTCGCCACGAGCCACTCGGCGCCGCGTCCTGGAGCGAGAGCACGGCGCGTGCAGCCGTCGCACGCATCGCGCACGACGCGTTGGACTCTTTCTTGGCCGAGACCCTGTGGCCGGCCCATCCGCTCGACGGTCCCGACCCACCGGATACCCGTCACCTCGACCTGTACTACGGTGCGGGCGGCATGATCTGGGCGCTGCAACACCTGCGCCGCGTGGGCGCCATTGATCGCGACTTCGACTTCAGCGCCACGACGGCCAGCCTGGTCGAGCGCCACCACGAGGTGATTGCCTCCTGGGACAACGCCCATGGCTCCTATCTGCTTGGCGACACCGGCCTGCTCTTGCTGCAATGGCAATCCACGCGCAACGCAGCGGTTGCCGACCGCTTGTTTGCGACCATTGAAGCCAACCTGCACCACAAGGCGCTCGAAGCGCTTTGGGGATCGCCGGGATCTCTGGTCGCCACGCTGCACATGGCCGAGGCCACGGGCGAGCCGCGCTGGCGCGATCAACTCGAACGCGGCCTGCGCATCTTGCTGGACGCCATGGTCTTCGATGCAGAACTCGGTGCCTGGCTCTGGGTGCAGGACCTGTACGGCAGGCACAGCCGCTACCTCGGCGCGGGCCATGGCTTCGCCGGCAACATCTTCCCGGCGCTGGGCGGCGCATCATGGGTGCCATCTGAGCTGGTGCAGCGCTTCGCCGATCGCGCGCTGCAGACGCTGCAAGCCACGGCGGTCGTCGACGGCACTCGCATCAACTGGCCGCCGGAGCACGACCCGCGCGGCCAGCCGCCGAACAAGTGGCTGGTTCAAGACTGCCATGGCGGCCCCGGCATCGTTTGCCGACTGGCCGCGGCGCCGCGCACGCCGGCCTGGGACGCGCTGTTGCTGGGTGCAGGGGAACTCACCTGGCAGGCCGGCCCCCTTGAGAAGGGTGTCGGCCTGTGCCACGGCACAGCCGGCAATGGCTATGCCCTGCTCAAACTCTGGCAGCGCAGCGGCGATGCCCTCTGGCTCGACCGTGCGCGCGCCTTCGCAATGCACGCAGTTGAGCAGGTGGACCGGTTTGCCGAGCGCACGGGCCGCACCCGCCACTCACTCTGGACGGGTGACATCGGCGTCGCGCTCTTCGTCTGGAGCTGCATCGCCGGTGATGCGCGCTACCCGACGCTTGACGTGTTCTGAATCAGCCGCGCAGCGCCTTGGCAATCTGCGGTACCAGCGCCGCGCCGTTGTGGAAGTGCGCTGTCTGCTTTGGGAGCAACAAAGGCGCGCCCGGGCAGGCCTCAGCGCGCCACTGTGACGGTCGGTGAATACACCGACTGCCTTGCGGTGCTCGGGCTTGCGGCCCCGTCGAAAAACTCCCGCCGTTCGCTGCGCTCTCTTTGGTCAAACAGTTTCGACGTGTTGCTGAAAGGCAGGCCCTTGGGCAGGATTTCAGACAGCAGCGCACGGCCAACGGTGGTGTCCACCAGCTTGGTCTCGGGCACAAACTCGCCCTCGGCATTCTTGGTCCACTCGGTCAGGCGCACCGCGATCTTGGCGGTCACCTCGACCACGTTGTTGTCCAAGGCGCGCTGGATCTCGATGATGTCCGAGAAGATCATCCCTTCGCCCTTGCCGTTGATGCGGTCACGGGTGGCGTAGTACAGCCCCAGCACCACGTCTTGCGACGGCACGATGCTCGGCTCGCCCGA
>JANNGJ010000130.1:0-4097 GCA_031403815.1 Burkholderiales bacterium
ACGTGGCTGCGCTGCTGGGTGTGCCCTTGACGCAAACAGTGAAGTCCTTGGTCCTGGCCACCGACACGCACGACCAGGCCGGTGCCCTTGTCGCGACGACTGTGTGGTTGTTATTGGTGCGCGGGGATCACGCGCTAAACGAAGTCAAAGCCAGCAAGGTTGCTGGCCTCAAGGCTGGTTTCCGTTTCGCCACGGGCGCTGAAATAGAAGACTGCTTCGGCTGCAAGCCTGGCTACCTCGGCCCGGTGGGCACGCTCAAGCCGGTGACGCTGGTGGTTGATCGAACCGTTGCGCAGATGACCGACTTCATCTGTGGCGCCAATGCGGCCGACGCCCACTTCACAGGCGTGAATTGGGGTCGCGATCTGCCTGAGCCTGAGATCGTGGCCGACATCCGCGACGTTGTTGCCGGCGACGCGTCGCCCGACGGCAAGGGCGTGCTGGCGATCCAGCGTGGCATTGAAGTCGGCCACGTCTTCTACCTTGGCACCAAGTACAGCGCCGCGATGAACGCCTGCTTCCTTGACGAGACCGGCAAGCCACGTCTGTTCGAGATGGGTTGCTATGGCATTGGCGTGACGCGGATTCTGGGGGCCGCGATCGAGCAGAACCACGATGCGCGCGGCATTGTTTGGCCGGACGCCATAGCGCCGTTTCACGCAGTGATTTGCCCGATCGGCTATGACCGCAGCGAGTTGGTGCGCACGCAAGCAGACGCCTTGCACGATCAACTCGGCGCCCTCGGCATCGATGTCATGCTCGACGACCGCGGTGAGCGACCCGGCGCGATGTTCGCCGACTGGGAGCTGATTGGCGTGCCACATCGCGTCGTGATTTCCGAGCGTGGCTTGAAGGAAGGCCTGGTCGAGTATCAGGGTCGCGCCGACCCGGCTGCCACGCCGATATCGATCGAGGCGCTGCTGGCCAAGTTCAGCGCATGGCGGCAGCGAGTGCCGACGCCCGCCTGACCTGCACACGTCGCGCCGCCGTGATTGCCGTTGCGGCCGGCGCTTTGCCGCGTCTGGCCCATGCCGGCGCGCAGCTGGAAGAGCCGCTGGCTGATTCCGTCCGCTCCGCGTTGTCAGCCGCGATTGCCGCCGAGGCCCCGCCTCGCCCGAGTTTTGCCGACATGGAGCAACGCCTGGCCTACTTGCGCTGGCTCGGCGCAAGCAGCGAGCGGCTGAAGAAGCGCAAGAGCGAGGCCCGCACCCGCGTCGAGTTTCTGGAGGCCTTGTGGTACGAGGCCACGCGTGCCGGCCTTGAGCCGGCACTGGTGCTGGGCTTGATCCAGGTCGAGAGTGGCTTTCGCAAATACGCGGTGAGCGTGGTCGGCGCCCGTGGCTACATGCAGATCATGCCGTTCTGGGCCCGTGTCATCGGCGATGGCGACGCCGCCAAGCTGTTCCACATGCAAACCAATTTGCGCTTTGGTTGCGTCATCCTGCGCCACTACCTCGAGCGCGAGCGCGGCGACCTCTTCATGGCCCTGGGCCGCTACAACGGCAGCCGCGGTCGGGCTGAGTACCCCAACGCGGTGCTGGCGGTGCGGCGCCAGTGGCAGGTCTCGTCCTAGAGGCCTTGCCAGGCCTGCGGCTGGGCTGTGTCGATGCCCAACAGGGCCAGAACGCGCTCAACACTGTCGTTGACCAGGTCATCAATTGACGCGGGCCGGTGGTAGAACGCGGGCAGCGGCGGGAAGACAACGGCACCCATTTCGGTCGCGGCCGTCATGTTGCGCAGGTGGGCCAGGTTGAAGGGTGTTTCGCGAACCATCAGCACCAGCCGCCGGCGCTCCTTGAGTGCTACGTCGGCGGCGCGGGTCAGCAGGTTGTCGCCGAAACCGTGGGCGATGGCAGCCAAGGACTTCATCGAGCACGGCGCCACGACCATGGCCGCGGTGTCGAAACTGCCACTGGCAATGCAGGCACCAACATCACCCGGTGAGTAGGCGTGGCTTGCCAATGCTTCCAGCGTCCGGCGGTCCATGCCGAGTTCGTGGTTCACATTGAGCACACCTGCCGGCGTCGCGACCAGGTGGGTTTCGACACCCAAGCTGCGCGCCCGCTCAAGCAGGCGCACGCCGTAGACAGCGCCGCTGGCGCCCGTGACGCCGACGACCAATCGGCGTGGCCCAGCGCTCACTGCGGTGTCAGCACCTGTTGCAACTCACCCGCCTGGTACATCTCCATCATGATGTCGGAGCCGCCAACAAACTCGCCGTTGACATAGAGCTGCGGGATCGTTGGCCAATTGGCGAAGTCCTTGATGCCTTGGCGGATACCTTCGTCTTCGAGGACGTTGACGGTCTTGAGGTCATTCACGCTGCAGGCCTTGAGGATCTGCA
Source organism: Burkholderiales bacterium (assembly GCA_031403815.1). GTDB lineage: Bacteria > Pseudomonadota > Gammaproteobacteria > Burkholderiales > Burkholderiaceae_C > CADEEN01. The sequence goes on from JANNGJ010000130.1 coordinate 2,345, forward strand.
TCGCGCGGCCCGAAAAACCGCACATGGGAAACTGGGCTGTGCCCTTCATAAACAGCACGACGCGGTTCTGTTGGACGAGGTCGGCAATGCGTTGTTGAACGTCATTCATGGTCGGTGCAAAGTGGCTGGAAAAGCCCTGGTTATACGGCAAACTGACCCAGGCCATCGCCGACAGCTCCAATACCCGCCCTCAGGTGTGCATCAGCGGGACGTCAAAACGCGTAAGAGGCGCCGAACTGAAGGACGGGAGTCAGGCGCAAGTCGCGCAACAGGTCCTCGGCGCCCTGGGCCCCCAAGCCGGCGTCGCGGCGAGTGCGCAGGCCGCCGGCAGTGCCTGCCAGGCCGACATCGGCTGTGAAGCCCCAGCCGCCGCGCAAGGAGATGCCGCTATAGCCGATACCCAGGTAGGGCACCGCCGACCAGGGTTCACTGAAATCCCCGCCGATGCCGCTCGCCGTGCGCAGGCTGCGTGACAGTGTGATGCCGGCGGGTTGCGTCGAAATCGGCGCAGGCATGCCCAGGGCGATAGAGCGGCGACCCAGCAAGAGGCCGCTGGTCGCCCGAAAGCCACTGCTGCGGCCGACGCCGGTGGGTCTCAGCCCGCTCCAGTAGTAGTCGCCGAGTAGCTGGCCAGCGGTCAACTGCCATCGACCCCCAGCATCGATGGCCGACGCCTGCGTTGCAAGCCCGAAACGGGCCTGCCACCGGGGCCAATGGGCCTGTCCTGTTTGGGCCTCAGCATCGATCCGCAGTCCACTCTGGGCGTGCGCGGGGGGGGACGCCGACGCACAGACCGCAATCGCGGTCAAGAGAAGCAGTCTTGCGGTGATCATCACGGCCTCCTCGGTCCCATTTGGAATGGATGTCCGGCACTGCGGAGTCGCTGAAACTGTGCGCTGCCAGCGTTTCATGCTACGCCCATCACCCGGCGTCAGGGTGTCGTACAGGCGAGAAGGAATGCCGCGATTGCGGGTGCGGGCCGCTGCCTGTTGCTGCGGCGCGTCAGTTGCTGCTTTGGCCGAGGCGGCCGGCGCTGACGCGCGGCAGCTGTGCCAGGTCGGCGCGGGTGGTGATGTCGCACAGTCCCGCCTGGCGCAAGCGTTCGCATACCTGTTGCGCTTGGGTGCATCCGTGCTCCAGCATCAACCAGCCGCCAGGCTCAAGCCGCAGCGCTGCACCGGCCACGATGCGCTCGATGTCGGCCAGACCATCGCGCTGGGCCACCAGCGCCGCGACCGGCTCGTGGTGCAGCGCAGGCAAATGGGGGTCGTTTGGCGCCAAATACGGCGGGTTGGCGACGACCAGGTCAAAGCGCAGTTCGGCCGCGAAGGGCTGCCACCAGTCGCCCAGGTGCCAGGCGACGGCAAGGGCGAGCCGCTCGCCATTGCTGCGCGCGATCGCCAGCGCGGCGGGGCTGGCGTCGCTGGCGTGGACCTGCGCATGCGGGCAACCGTGCTTGAGCGCCAATGCGATGGCACCACTGCCGGTGCCGAGGTCGACAACTCTCGGGCTTGCTTGGCTTGAGAGCAGTTCGAGCGCCCAGTCCACCAGGGTTTCGGTGTCAGGCCGCGGCACCAGGACATCGGGTGTTACCCGCAACAGCAGGCCATGAAACTCGCGCTCACCGAGCATGTAGGCCAGAGGTTCGCCCGTGGCGCGCCGTTGCAACAAGGCCAGAAGCTCGACGCCATCATGGATCGGCGCGTCGTCGTGTGCCAACAGCCATGCGCGCGGCCGGGCGAGGTGGCGTGCC
>JANNGJ010000131.1:0-8359 GCA_031403815.1 Burkholderiales bacterium
AGCAGCAACAGGACGACATTCGCGTCATGCTGGCTGAGATCGGCCAGCACGAGCAACGCTGCAAGCGGCTGCTGGCAGCAGCCACCAAGCCCGCCCCACGTCCATGACCCACCCGATCCCCGTCGACCCGGGCTTTCGCCAACGCGTTCACCACTCCTTCGCCAAGCAATCGGTGATGCACACCCTGGGCGCCACACTCGAAGTGGCCGATGCCGGGCGGGTGGTCGTCGTGATGCCGCACAAGCCCGAGCTGTGCCAGCAGCATGGCTTCGTGCATGCCGGCATCGTCTCGACCGCGCTCGATTCGGCCTGCGGTTACGCGGCCTTCTCGCTGATGCCGGCCGATGCTGCGGTGCTGACGATCGAGTTCAAGGTCAACCTGCTGGCGCCGGCCCGTGGGCCCTGGTTCCGCTTCGAGGGCCTGGTCGTCAAGGCCGGCCGAACGATCAGCGTCGTCGAGGGCAAGGCCTGGCAGCATGAGGCCGGCGGACCGGAGAGCCTGTGTGCGACGATGACGGCCACGGTGATGACGGTGCAAGGCCGTGGCCTCACTCACTGAGCCTTGACGACGGAGACACCCCCATGAGCAATCTGCCCGGCCTCGACTTCCAGCTCGGCGAAGACATCGACGCCCTGCGCGACGCGGTGCGCGCCTTCGCCGACGCCGAGATCGCGCCGCGCGCCGGCCAGATCGACCAGAGCGATCAGTTTCCGATGGACTTGTGGCGCAAGATGGGCGAACTCGGCGTGCTCGGCATCACGGTGCCCGAGGAATACGGTGGCGCCGGCATGGGCTACCTGGCGCACATGGTGGCGATGGAGGAGATCTCGCGCGCCTCGGCCTCGGTGGGTTTGAGCTACGGCGCGCACAGCAACCTGTGCGTCAACCAGTTGAAGCGCAATGGCAACGATGCGCAGCGCCGCAAGTACCTGCCCAAACTGATCAGTGGTGAGCATGTCGGCGCGCTGGCGATGAGTGAGCCCGGCGCCGGCAGCGACGTGATCTCGATGAAGCTCAAGGCCGAGGACAAGGGCGGCGTTTACGTCCTGAACGGCACCAAGATGTGGATCACCAACGGCCCCGACGCCGACACCATGGTGGTGTATGCCAAGACGGAGCCTGAGCTGGGTGCCCGCGGCGTCACCGCCTTCATCGTCGAGAAGGGCATGAAGGGTTTTTCGACGGCGCAGAAGCTCGACAAGCTGGGCATGCGCGGCAGCCACACCGGCGAGATGGTGTTCAGCAACGTCGAGGTCCCGGCCTCGAACATCCTGGGTGCGCTGAACGGCGGCGCCAAAGTACTGATGAGCGGCCTGGACTACGAACGCGCGGTGCTGGCAGCCGGCCCCATCGGCATCATGCAGGCGGTGATGGACAACGTGATCCCCTACACCCATGACCGCAAGCAGTTCGGCCAGAGCATCGGCGAATTCCAGCTGATCCAGGGCAAGGTGGCCGACATGTACACCGTGCTGCAGGCCGGCCGCGCCTTCTGCTACACCGTGGGCAAGAACCTGGACAAGCTCGGTGCCGAGCACGTGCGCCAGGTGCGCAAGGATTGCGCCTCGGTGATCCTGTGGTGCGCCGAGAAGGCCACCTGGATGGCCGGCGAAGGCATTCAGATCTTCGGCGGCAACGGCTACATCAACGAGTACCCGCTCGGCCGCCTGTGGCGCGATGCCAAGCTGTATGAGATCGGCGCGGGCACGAGCGAGATCCGCCGCATGCTGATCGGGCGCGAGTTGTTCGCCGAGACCATGTAGCCATGCTGCCGACCCTCGCCCTCGGGATTGACGGCTGGACCCTGAGGGCCTGGCGCGCTGGCGACGCGCTGGCACTCGCAATGCACGCGAACAACCGCAACGTCTGGCGCCACATGAGCGACAGTTTTCCGCACCCCTACACCCTGGAGATCGCGCAACACTGGGTCGCGCGCGGCCACATCGAGTTCGGCGGTGACAACTGGGCCATTGCCCTGCATGACGCGGCGGTCGGCGGCTGCGGTGTGCACCAGGAGGCGGGCCAGTTCCGCTGCAACGCCGAATTGGGCTGGTGGCTGGCTGAGGAGTGTTGGGGCCGGGGCGTCGTCACCCGCGTGGCCGCCGCCTTGGTTGACCATGCGTTCGCCCAGCCCGAGATCACGCGCGTCTACGCCCCCATTCACGCTGGCAATCAGCGCTCGATGCGGGTGGCCGAGAAGAACGGCTTTGTGCTCGAAGGCGTGGCACCGCAAAGCGCAATCAAGGACTGCTTGGTCGTGGACCGCTGGGTCTGGGGCAAGTACAAGCCCTGACATGGCCGCGCAGTTCCCCGCCGCCGGCCCTGGGCACGACCTGCTCCCCTGCAGTGCCGAGAAGCGCTTGCACCACGCGCCGACAGCGCCATGAAAGAGTGGTTCGAGCTGGCGAGCTTTGCGGTGGCCATCATCGGCTTGCCGTTTGCGATCTGGGTTTTTGCGCTGCAGCAGCGCGCCGCGCGCGAGAACGAAGACGAAGAGGCTTACCTGCACCTGGCCGATGCCTACAACGATTTTCTCAAGGTCGTGCTCGCCAACGCCGACCTGCAATTGCGTTCCACGCCCGCCCTGCCCGACCCGACGCCCGAGCAGCACGAGCGCATGCTGATCATCTTCGACATGCTGGTCTCGCTGTTCGAGCGCGCCTACCTGGTGGCGCACAAGGACGAAATGACGGCCACCGAACGCCGGCGCTGGAATTCGTGGGACGACTACATGCGCGAGTGGTGCCGGCGCGAAGACTTTCTCAAGGCCCTGCCGCAATTGCTGCGCGGCGAAGACCCCGCCTTCCAGAGCTACATCAATCGCGTCGCGCAGGAAGAGCGCACAGTCTCAGCCCTCGCTTCTCCCCCCTGATCGCAAGGAGCCCGCCATGACCACCGACCCCATCGTGATCGTTTCCGCCGCCCGCACGCCCATCGGCGGCCTGCTCGGCGACTTTGCCTCGCTCGCCGCCTGGCAGTTGGGCGCCGTGGCGATCAAGGCCGCCGCCCTTCGTGCCGACCTACCGCGCGACGCCATCGACGAAGTGCTGTTCGGCAACTGCCTGATGGCCGGCCAGGGCCAGGCGCCCGCGCGCCAGGCGATGCGCAAGGCAGGACTGCCCGATTCGACGGGCGCCGTCACCTTGAGCAAGATGTGCGGCAGCGGCATGCGCGCCATGATGTTCGCGCACGACATGCTCGCCGCCGGCAGCGCCAACGTGATACTGGCCGGTGGCATGGAGAGCATGAGCAACGCGCCGCACCTGATGTTCGCGCGCAAAGGTGTCAAGTACGGCGCTGCGCAGCTCTACGACCACATGGCGCTCGATGGCCTGGAAGACGCCTATGAGCGCGGCAAGGCGATGGGCGTGTTCGCCGAGCAGTGCGTGGGCAAATATGGCTTCACGCGCGAGGCAATGGACCAGTTCTCGATCGCTTCCACGCAGCGCGCCAAGGCCGCCAACGAAGACGGCAGCTTTGCCTGGGAGATGGCGCCCGTCACGCTCACGAGCCCGAAGGGCGACACCGTGATCAAGTTCGACGAGCAGCCCTTCAAGGCCAAGCTCGACAAGATCCCGGGCCTCAAACCCGCGTTCAAGAAAGACGGCACGATCACTGCCGCGTCCTCGTCGTCGATCTCCGACGGCGCTGCGGCCCTGGTGCTGATGCGCGAGAGCACTGCCGCGAAGATGGGCTGCAAGCCGATCGCCCGCATCGCCGGCCACGCCGTGCATGCGCAGGCACCCGAATGGTTTGCGACAGCGCCAGCGGGCGCCATCGAGAAGGTATTGAACAAGGCCGGCTGGGACGCCAAGAGCGTCAACCTGTGGGAAGTCAATGAAGCCTTCGCTGTGGTGACGATGGCGGCGATGGCGGAGTTCAAACTGCCGCACGAAATCGTCAACGTGCATGGCGGTGCGGTCGCGCTCGGCCACCCGATCGGCGCCAGCGGCGCGCGAATCGTCGTCACCCTGCTCGGTGCCTTGAAGAAGCGCGGCTTGAAGCGTGGCGTTGCGGCGCTGTGCATCGGCGGCGGCGAGGCCACCGCCCTCGCGCTGGAGATGGTGTGACCCTCTGGTTGCCGGCGCCGCCCGACGCGGCCATGTTCGCCCTGGCCGTCCTGGTGCTCAACGCCACCCCGGGCGTCGACTTCTTGCTCGTCGTCAGCCGCACGCTGCAAGGCGGTGCGCGGGCCGGTGTGGCGGCCGCCTTGGGCATCAACGCCGGGTGCGTGGTGCACGCACTGGCGGCAGCTTTCGGTCTGGCCGCCGTGCTCGCGTTGCAGCCCGCCGCCTTTCAGTTGATCCAGTGGGCAGGCGCGGCCTACCTGGTCTGGCTTGGCCTGGGCCTGCTGCACCAAGCCTGGCGCGGCGCGGGCTTGGCCGCGGCTGCGCCGATGCCCTCGCGGTCTTGGGCGACCGACTTTCGCGTCGGGCTGCTGACCAATCTGCTCAATCCCAAGGTGGCGTTGTTCTTCCTGGCCTTCCTGCCGCAGTTCGTGCCCGCCGCATCGCCGAGCAAGACCCTGTCTTTCTTGTTTCTGGGCGCCTGGTTCGTGGCCCAGGGTCTCGCCTTCCTGCTTCTGCTGGTGGCCGGCGCCGCGCGCCTGTCCCGGCTTGGGGCTTCGCCGCGCCTGCGCCGGGGCTTGAACGCGGTCGGCGGCGTGCTCTTCATCGCCCTGGCCCTGCGCCTGTTGCGCGAAAGGCCGACAGCAGCATGAGCCCGACCGAAACCCAGACCTTCTTCGAAGCCTACCGCGAGGCCTTCAACCGGCTGGACGGTGACGCCGTGGCCGATCTGTGGCACACCCACTGCGGCATCACCGACACCGGCGCCGACGGCAACGCGCAGCTGACCTGGTGGGCAGAGAGCGCCCCTGTGCGCGCCAACCACCGCGCCTTGTGCCAGCTCTATCGTCAAGCCGGCTATGGCCGTGCCGATTTCGCTATCGAGCAGCATGTGCCGATGGGCCCGAACCACGCCTTTGCCCACCTGCACTGGACGCTGCAGCACCATGATGGCCGGGTGCTGCTTGCTGTGGCCCACCAGGAAGACTTGCCGGAGATGAAACGCCATGCTGCTGAGTGAAGACCACATCGCCGTGCAAGACGCCGTGCGCGCCTATGTGCAAGACCGCATCGCACCAAAAGCGGCCGAGTGGGACAAGAGCCACCACTTCCCGAAGGCGGAGTTGAAAGGCCTGGCCGAACTCGGCTGCTACGGCGTCGCGGTGCCGACGGAGTACGACGGCGCCGGCCTGGACTACCTGGCGCTGGCGCTGATCATCGAGGAGATCGCGGCCGGCGACGGCGCCACCAGCACCATCGTCAGCGTCACCAACTGCCCCGTGTGCTCGATCCTGATGGCCTGGGGCAGCGAGGCGCAAAAGCAACTTTGGCTCAAACCCCTTGCGCGCGGCGAAATGCTCGGCGCCTTCTGTCTCACCGAGCCACATGTCGGCTCCGAAGCCGGCGGGTTGAAGACGACCGCGGTGAAAGACGGCGGCGACTACGTTCTCAACGGCGTCAAGCAGTTCATCACCAGCGGCAAAGAGGGTGACGTGGCCATCGTGATGGCCGTCACCGACAAGGCCGCCGGCAAGAAAGGCATCAGCGCCTTCATCGTGCCAACCGCCACGCACGGGTACACGGTGGCGCGGCTGGAGGAGAAGACCGGCCAGCACGCCAGCGACACGGCGCAGATCCTGTTCGACAACTGCCGCGTGCCGGCAGCCAGTCTCATTGGCGAGGAAGGCCAGGGCCTGAAGATTGCGTTGTCAGGCCTGGAGGGCGGGCGCATCGGCATTGCCAGCCAGAGCGTGGGCATGGCGCGCGCGGCTTTCGACGCAGCCCTGGCCTACAGCAAGCAGCGCGAGAGCTTCGGCAAGCCGATCTTCGAGCACCAGGCGCTGCAGTTCCGTCTGGCCGACATGGCGACCGAAATCGAAGTGGCGCGGCAGATGATCCACCACGCTGCCAGCCTGAAGGACGCCGGCCGGCCCTGTCTGAAAGAAGCCGCAATGGCCAAGCTGTTCGCCAGCGAGATGGCCGAGCGGGTGTGCTCGGCCGCGATCCAGATTCACGGCGGCTACGGCTACGTGACCGACTTCCCGGTCGAGCGTATCTGGCGCGATGTGCGGGTGTGCCAGATATACGAGGGCACCAGCGACGTGCAGCGCATCCTGATCGGCCGCGCCTTGACCTGAGCGCCTGAGTCGGCGCGCAGCCTGCGGCCTCCTCAGCCGTAGTTCTGGATCCAGTCGACGCCCTGCGTGTAGGCCGCGTCGATGGCGACTTCTTCGCTCACATAGTCACCGCGCGGCACGTCGATCACACGTGGCCGGCGCGGCCAAGCCTGTTTGGACAGCACCAGGGTCGGCGCGAACTTGCCGCCATCGACGGCGGTCGCACCGCAAGTCATCTCGTAGGCTTGATGCCGAACTATCTTGGTGGCTTGCATGGGTCTCGCTTGCGCCGAAAAGCCCAGTATGCGCCCCCTTTCAGCGCCGGCCCGTGACAAAGCATGCAGATCAACCCTGATCAGGGAGGCCGGCGGGCGGCAATTGCGCCATGCGCTCGGGCAGGAGCGCCCATACCGCACGCTTGTCATCGTCGTCGAGCACCGACCACAGGGCGATTTCGTCGAGCGTGCGGCCGCAGCCGAGGCAATGGCCACTCGGCTCGTGCATGCGGCAGATGTTTATGCACGGGCTGTCCACCATCAGCGGCAGCCCCGCGTCACGTCGGCGCCGGCGCTCACGCTGCGGCCGTCGCGCGCTTGCTGAGCAAGGCCTTGCCGGCGCGCGAAATCGGCGCACGCCCAAGCGCACTCGAGATGAAGGCACCGGCATCGACCAGGGCCTCCAGATCGATGCCACTGTGGATGCCCATGCCGTTGAGCATGAAGACCACATCTTCCGTGGCCACGTTGCCCGTGGCGCCCTTGGCGTAGGGGCAGCCGCCGAGGCCGGCCACGCTGGTGTCGAAGGTGTGCACGCCGAGTTCCAGGCAGGCGTAGATGTTGGCCAGGGCCTGGCCATAGGTGTCGTGGAAATGGCCGCTGACATCGGCCACGGCGTAGTGATTCAGGGCCCGTTCAAGCGCGGCCTGGGCGCGCTGCGGCGTGCCCACACCGATGGTGTCGGCCACGCCGACATGCTGCACGCCGATGGCCTTCATCAGGCGCACCACGCGCTCGACCTCGTCGAGTGGCACGTCGCCCTGGTAGGGGCAGCCCAGGGCACAGGAAATCGCGCCGCGCACGCGCACGCCCGCGGCGAGTGCTGCCGCTGCCACCGGGCGGAAGCGCTCGATGCTTTCTTCGATGCTGCAGTTGATGTTGCGCTGACTGAAGGCCTCGCTGGCGGCACCGAACACAACCACTTCATCGGGTTGCGTTGGCAGCGCCGCTTCAAGGCCCTTCATGTTGGGCACCAGCACCGAGTAGCGCACGCCAGGGCGGCGCTCGATGGCCGCCAACACGGCAGCGCCAACGGCCATTTGCGGCACCCACTTGGGGGAGACGAAACTGGTCACTTCAATCTCGGTCACACCGGCATCTTGCAGGCGGTGAACCAGCTCGACTTTGTGCGCGGTGGCCACAGGTTGCTTCTCGTTTTGCAGGCCATCGCGCGGGCCGACATCGACCAGGGTGACACGGGTGGGCAGGGCCATCTTGAAGCGTTCGCTGTAATTCTTGACAGCACTGTAACGGAGCGGCCCTGCCCGTAACCCGGGGGTGGTCTTGGAGCGGTTCGGCGCCCAGAGTCGGCCCCATGGATCCGCGCACGCTCATCGTCAGCCGCATCGACCTGCACCTGCGCCGCCAGCTCGGCACCAATGTCGACAGCTACCGCGCGCTGACCGACAGCCGCTACATGCGCGATGTGCTGCTGGTCTGCGACGCGATGACGGGCACCGAGTTGCCCCTGCTGGCTCGCCAGTTCCGTGTGGCAGGCACGCGCATGGCCCATGCAGCGCAGTCGGCGCCCGGGCACGACACCGGGCCCCCGCAAGACTGGGCCGCCGACACCTCGGGCTTCGGTGTCTCGCAACCGGCCACCGTTGCCGCGGCAGACCGCGCAAACCGGCGCGGGCAACAAATCCTGGTTCGCACCGAGCCGCTGGTTCTCCAGCTGAGCTGCGCCTAGGGCGCGGCTTGCAGCCGCAGCAATTCGCCGCCCTCGGCCACCTGGTCGCCCACGCCGTACAGCAACTCGGCGACGACGCCGTCGCGCGGCGCCGCGATGGTGTGCTCCATCTTCATTGCCTCCATCACGGCCAATGCTTGCCCGGCCTTGACCTGATCGCCGACCTGGGCCAAAAAGGCCACCACCTTGCCCGGCATCGGCGCAGTCAG
>JANNGJ010000132.1:0-5273 GCA_031403815.1 Burkholderiales bacterium
CCAGGGTGGCTGCCCGCCGAGAAGGCCTTGAAGCGCCCCCTGCCGAGGCTGTTCAGGATGCCTTCGGCCATGATGGACCGTGCCGAGTTGTGCGTGCAGACGAAGAGAACGTTGTAGACCTTGTCGCTCATGAGGTGCTCCGGGCGGGTGGATGGGGCGCGAGACAGGGAAGATCGGCAGGGAACGGGTGGATCAGCAGGTCGTGCAGCCAGGGGGCGAACCCAGATCGCAGCTGCCATCGGCCGCCTGGCAGCAGTGCGCCGTCAGGTAGGTCAGCAGCCCATTCATCTGCTCGAGCGAAGGGCGGTAGATCAGGTTCCTGCCGTCACGCTCTTGCGAGACGAGGCCCGAGTACAGCAACTCCTTCAGGTGGAAGGACAGCGTCGAAGCCGGCACGTCCAGCGTCGCAGACAGGGCCCCGGGCGTCAGCCCTTGCGGTCCTGCACCGACGAGGGCACGGAAGATGCGCAGTCGCATGCCCTGGGCCAGTGCCGCGAGGGAGGTGACGGCTGCCTTCTCTTCCATCATTGGCTCCGCTTTCCGAGGGGCCGGCCTGGTCTTGGTTGCGGATGTGGCCATGGGATCCTCAACGTGCTTGATCGGTGGAAGACGCGATGCTGTGCGTCGGTGCGGCAGCAGGAACGGGCGTGAGATTCGTGTCCTGGGCCAGTGCGGCTTTAGGGCCCTTCGCGGCGTTGGCGGCCAACTTGTCGGGCAGAGCGAGCGTGATCAACCAGCAGGTCACCAGCATGGCGGCGGAACCACTCAGCGAGAACAACAGGCCGCCCCACTGGTACAGCAACCCCGACAGCAGGGTGCCGAAGAAGCGGCCCAGCGCGTTTGCGGCGTAATAGAAGCCCACATCCTCCGCGGCCTTCTCTGATCCGGCATAGGCCAGGATCAGGTACGAGTGAACCGAGGAGTTGACGGCGAAGGCGAAGCCGAAGACGCCCAGCCCACCCACGACCACCCATTCCAGGTGCGGCACCTTCAGCGCCACCGCGACGGCCAGGGCGATGGGCACCACCGCCAGCAGGGCTGACCACAGCCGCGCCGCCGGCACTTCGGTGCTCAAGCCATCCTCGCTGCGCCTGACCAGTGCGGGCGCGAGTGCCTGCACCAAGCCGTAGCCGATCGTCCATGCGGCCAGGAAGCCGCCAACCATCGTGAAAGTCCAGCCCGAGGCATACAGGAACACCGGCACGCCGACCACGAACCACACGTCGCGAGCGCCGAACAACGCCACGCGCGCGGCGGCCAGCAGGTTGATGGCCCGGTTCTTCGCGAACAATTCCTTCGCCGACTTCGAGGCCTTGGCCTTGCCCATCAGCGGCGGCACGAAGACGACGACACCGGCCAGCACCACGGCCAGCAACCCTGCCATCGCCCAGAGTGAAACCTGGAAGCCCAACTGGTCGAGCAGCAGACCGCCGAGGAAGAAGCCCACGCCCTTCATCGCGTTCTTGCTGCCGGTGAACCAGGCCACCCACTTGAAGAGTTGTCCCGATGCCGTGCTGGCAGTGAGCTTGATCGCGGATTTGCTGGCGGTCTTGGTGAGGTCCTTCGCGACGCCGCAGACGCCCTGTGACAAGACGACCCAGGCCACCGACATCGTCACGGTCCAGTTGGGTGACAGCTGCGACAGCAGCAGGAAGCCAGTGATCTGCGTGCACAGGCCCACCGTCAACATGCGCTGGATGCCGTAGCGCGTGGCCAGCCAGCCGCCGATGAGGTTGGCCACCACGCCCATCGCCTCGTACAACAGGAACAGGAAGGCCAGCGTGAACGGCGAATAGCCCAGCCGGTAGAAGTGCAGCAGCACCAGCATGCGCAGCGCGCCGTCGGTGAGCGTGAAGCCCCAGTACGCGGCGGTGACGATGGCGTAGTTGCGCGCGCCGTTCGTTGGCGCGGCGACGGGAGAGCCCGGCGACGGTGTGACGGCGGGCATGGTGGTCTAAAGGCCGAGGCCGTCCATGTGGCAGGCCAGATCCACCATGCGGCAGGCATAGCCCATCTCGTTGTCGTACCAGGCGTAGACCTTGAGCATGGTGCCGTCGGTGACCATGGTGGACAGCGCGTCGATGATCGAGGAGCGTGTGTCACCGGCGTAGTCAGCACTGACGAGCGGCCGCTCTTCATAGCCCAGGATGCCGGCCAGCGGGCCCGCCGCTGCTTCGGCGAACAGGCGGTTCACTTCCTCGGCGGTGGTCTCGCGCTCCAGTTCGAACACGCAGTCGGTCAGCGACGCGTTGAGCACTGGCGCGCGCACGGCGTGGCCGTTGAGCTTGCCCTTCAGTTCGGGGTAGATCAGCGTGATGGCCGTGGCGCTGCCGGTGGTGGTCGGCGCCAAGCTGAGCATCGCACTCCGCGCACGGCGAAGGTCCTTGTGCGGCGCGTCGACCATCAGGTTGGTGTTGGTCGGGTCGTGGATGGTGGTGATCTGGCCGTGGCGGATGCCGAGAGCTTCATGCACGACCTTGACGACGGGAGCCAGGCAGTTGGTGGTGCAGGAAGCGGCCGTGACGATGCGGTGCTGCGACGGGTCGTACAGATGGTGATTGATGCCGACGACGATGTTAAGCACGTTGCCGACCTTCACCGGCGCCGCGACGATGACGCGCTTGGCACCACGGTCGAGGTGGCCCTGGATGGCTTCGGGGGTCAGGAACTTTCCCGAGCATTCGAGGACTAGATCGACGCCAAGATCGCTCCAACGGATCTCATCTGATGTGGCATGGGAGGAGAAGGCCAACTTGCGGTCTCCGATCCGGATCGCGATGTCGCCTTCGGCTGCGATGTCGGCACGCCAGCGGCCCTGCACACTGTCGAAAGCGAGGAGGTGAGCCGTGGCTGCTGCGCCGCCCTTGAGTTCATTGAGGTGCACGACCTCCAGCCGGTTCCCCGCACGGGGGTCATCCGCGGGCCGTTCGGCCGCACCCATGGCAGCACGCAGTGCGAGACGGCCGATGCGGCCCATTCCATTGATGCCAACTCTCATCTCGATCCACTCTCTCAGGGAAACAAAATATCTACGACCGACTTCATAACGGGAACTACGTTTACTTCGCGAGCGCCAGGCACATTCATGGGCTTGGGAAGCTCAGCAAACGCGATTGGACTTACTGGCCCACACTTCTACTATTGTCGAATAATAGGACGGCCTTGTGACGGCGACATGACAGGCATAGGCACTGGGTCCTGTCGACTTTGCGGCCGTCCGGTCTCGGGTCGTGAAACACGTATCGCGATCGACCGTTACGGGTCGATTGCCGGCCCACAGGAACGACGGCTGACCGGCATCCGACTCTTGTGGCTCGGGCGCAGCGAACCTGCCCGGAGGTGACCGGCCGCTTTGAGCCTTGAACCCGACACTCGGGCCGGCAGCATGAAGGGCCGTTCATGGCCGATGGCGGGTGCCCGAAGCCGTGCGAAGCAGCCGTTGCTGAAAGGGCAACAGTTGCAGAACTTCGCGTGCGTTTCGCTAGCGCCCCCGCAGGAACAGCGCGTCGAGTTCCTTCAGGGTCACCGGCCGCCAGGTCGGGCGCCCGTGATTGCACTGGTCGCTGCGCTCGGTGGCTTCCATGTCGCGCAGCAAGGCGTTCATTTCGTCTGTCGTGAGGCGCCGATTGGCGCGTACGGCGGCGTGGCAGGCCATTGTGGACAGCAGCTCGTCGCGCGCGCGTTCGACGACCTGGCTGGCTTCGTGCAGGGCCAGGTCGGCCAGCACGGCGCGCGTCAGCGCCACGGGGTCGGCGTCGGCCAGCGCGGCGGGGCGCGAGCGCACGGCCAGCGTGGTGGCTGACAGCGGCGCCACGTCCAGGCCCAGGGCCAACAGGGTGACGCCATGCTCTTCGGCGGCCGCCACTTCGGTCAAGGTGGCGGCAAAGGTGGCGGGGATCAACAGCGCCTGCGCCTCGAGGCTGGCCGCGCCGAGCTGGCGTTTCAGGCGCTCGTAGACGATGCGTTCGTGGGCGGCGTGCATGTCGACGATGACCAGGCCTTGCGAGTTCTCGGCCAGGATGTAGGCGCCGGCCAACTGAGCCAAGGCGTGGCCGAGCGGCCAGTCTCGTGTTGCGTCCGCTGGCGCGATCGGCGCGGCCGGCGCCAGGTAGGGTGCCGCCGGCGCTTCGCGCGCGTACAGCGTGGCGGCCTGCTGAAGTGCCAACCCGGCCTGCAGGGGCGGCGCCGCGCGCCAGGTCGGCGCTGACCAAGATGCGACCGGCGCAGATCCAGCAGCCGTATCGGGCGAAGCGGGCACCGTGGCGGCCGCGCGCGGAATGGCCAGCGCGTTCTCGACCGCGTGGCGCACGGCCTGGTGCACCTCGCGCGCATCGCGGAAGCGCACCTCGATCTTGGTCGGGTGCACGTTGACATCGACGCGGGTCGGGTCGATCTCGATGAACAGCACATACACGGGCTGGCGCGCGCCATGCAGCACGTCTTCGAAGGCGCTGCGCACGCCGTGGGCCACGCCACGGTCGCGCACATAGCGGCCGTTGACGTAGGCGTACTGCTGGTCGGCGCGGGCGCGCGCGGCATCGGGCACGCCGACCCGGCCCGACAGGCGCAGGGCGCCGGCCTGGCTGCGCAGGGCCACGCTGGCGGTCATGAACTCACTGCCCATCACGTCGGCCAGGCGGGACTGCAAGTCGACCGCGGCGCGCCATTGGGCCACCAGGCGGCCATCGTGCCAGATCGCGAAGCCCACCTCGGGTCGCGCCAGGGCGTGGCGGCGCACAGCATCGACGCAGTGCGCCAGCTCGGTGGCGTCTGTCTTTAGGAATTTGCGCCGCGCCGGCGTGGCGAAGAACAGCTCACGCACCTCGACGCTGGTGCCCACCGCGCGCGCTGTGGGTGATAACTCGCCGCTGCGCGCATCGACGCGGGTGGCATGCACGGCGTCGGCGGTTCGGCTGGCCAGGGACATCTCGGCCACCGAGGCAATTGCGGCCAACGCCTCACCGCGAAAGCCCATGGTTGCCACGCCTTCGAGCTCGGCCAAGCTGGCGATCTTGCTGGTGGCGTGGCGGCGCAGGGCCAGGGCCAGCTCATCGCGTGGGATGCCGCCGCCGTTGTCTTCGACCACGATGGAGCGCACGCCGCCGGCGGCCAGCTTGACGCTGATCTGCGTTGCGCCGGCGTCGAGTGCGTTGTCCACCAGTTCGCGCACCACCGAGGCGGGCCGTTCGACCACCTCGCCAGCCGCGATCTGGCTCACCAACTCGTCGGGCAGGTCGCGGATCGGGCGGCGCTGTGTGGGCAACACGGCGAGA
>JANNGJ010000133.1:0-3275 GCA_031403815.1 Burkholderiales bacterium
CCTCCGCCCTGGGCTGCGCCCAGGGCTCCCCCTTGATTTCGCTGCGGCGGGCACCCGGCAGCCCCGGCCTCAGGCCTCGGCGCCCCTCCATCCGCGAACAGCCCAGGCACCTCGGATCAGGACGGCGGGGCGCTCTGCGCAGCGAAATCAAGGAGGAGAGGCGGGCGCAGCCCGACTCGGGGGACATTCGCGGAGCAGAGCGCCCCGCTGGCCTGATCTCGCGCAGTCGCTCGCACGCGAGGGCGAACCTCGGCAATGGGCCGCTCGCCGCCTTTCTTTCTCATGCGATTGAACGCGATTCGGTATGACTGACACCGACATGGCCTGCACGCGGGACCCTGTGTGCGTCAGTGCACAGATCGCGGCGGCACATTCACCGAGCATTGCACCTTGGGCTCCGCCACCCAGGGGCCGATTCGGGCTGCAGCGCGATGGACTCCTTGATGGCCGTTTGGCAACTCGCTCTGGTGGCATTGGCCTGTTCGGCGGCCGGCAGCGTGCTGGTCTGGGCTGTGAGCGCGGCGCGGCACAACGTGGCCTTGGCGGACCGGGCCTGGTCGCTTCTGATCTTGGTCTCGGCCATCGTGTTCGTGTTCGGCCTGCCGCCGCTGCGCGACCGCGTGGCGCTGATGCTGCTGCTGGGCGCGGCCTGGGCCCTGCGCCTGAGTCTCTTCATCACCTGGCGCAGTTGGGGCCAGCCCGAGGAGCGGCGCTACGCACAAATGCGCCAGCGCAACCAACCGCACTTCGAATGGAAGAGCTTGTACTTGGTGTTCGGCTTGCAGGCGCTGCTGGCCTGGCTGGTGGCGATGCCGTTCCTGGCTGCAGCAATCGCGCCCGGCGCGGCCGACGCCTGGCCCGGACTCGACGCCCTGGGGCTGGCACTGGCGTTGTTCGGCCTGCTGTTCGAAGCCGTGGCCGATGCCCAGATGGCGGCCTTCAAGGCCACCTCACCGAAGACCGACGCGGTCATGAACACAGGCCTGTGGCGCTACTCGCGCCACCCCAACTACTTTGGTGAGAGCTGCCTGTGGTGGGGCATGGCTGTGCTGGCGCTGGCGGCCGGCGGCGCGTGGTGGGCACTGCTGTCGCCACTGTTGGTCACCTTCCTGCTGTTGAAGGTCTCGGGCATCAATTTGCAAGAGCAGCACCTCCAGGCGCGTGGCCCCGCCTATGGGGACTATGTGCGCCGCACCTCGGCTTTCCTGCCGCGCCGGCCCAGGGCCGATGCGGCGGGCTGAACGGTGAACAGCCCACCACCGGCATGGTGGGCGCTGGGTGCGATGCCGCACAGACGCGCGCCGTCTGCCGGCACAGCATCGGCACAGCGCCGCATGTTCCGACGCTGGCCTGGCTGGAGACACCATGAAGACTTTCCCCGTGATCGCGATCGGCACAGTGCCCCTGTGGGCTTGCAACGCCGCTCTGGCGCAGAACAGCAACATGATGGGCGGCGCCTGGAACCCCGGCTGGATGGGGGGGTACGGCGGCCCCTGGATCGCGGTCGTGCTGCTCGTACTGATCATCGGCTTCGCGGTTTGGGTCATCAAGCGAAAGTGAGATGACGCTACGCACCGGAGCCAGCCGCGTCTGCCTCTTTGCCCCTCCCGTTCCCTTCCACCCAGGAGCCCGTCATGACCCACTTTCGATTCATCGCCCTGTGCGTTGCCTTGGCCAGCGCCAGCGCCAGCGCCCTGATCGCCTGCACCACGGCGCCCACCATGCCGATGGGCGGCGCGATGGCCCCCCAGATGTTGAGCGCCAAGACGCCTGCGGAGCGTCAGGCCATGATGGCCGAGCACATGAAGGCGATGCAGGGCGGCATGGGTGCGATGAAGGGCATGGCCGCGATGCACGATGGCAAGGCCATGCCGCCCGAGACGGCCGAGCATCACAAGACGATGGCCCAGCACATGGAGATGATGCAGATGATGATGGACATGATGGCGCAACTCATGCCGATGCCTGCCGCCAAACCCTGACCACCGCGCCATGGACCGACCTGTACTCGGCGGCCTTGGCAGCGCCACGACGGCACCACCCGCCGCTGGATTGAAGGACCCCGTCTGCGGCATGGCGGTGACGCCGAAATCCTTCCACTCGCTGGAGCACAGCGGCCAGCGGATCTATTTCTGCAGTGCCCGCTGCAAAGAGCGGTTCGTCGCCAACCCCAGCAAGTTCATGGCTGGGCCAGGCGCGACCGTAGCCATGGCACCCGACGCCGCGAGCGCGCCGGCGCCGGCCGCCGCTGGCGCGCTCTACACCTGCCCGATGCACCCCGAAGTGCGCCAGGACCGCCCCGGCGCCTGCCCCAAATGTGGCATGGCGCTGGAGCCTTTGTTGCCCACATTGGACGAGGGCGAGAACCCCGAACTGCGCGACTTCAAGCGCCGCTTCTGGTGGACCCTGCCGCTGACTGTCGTCGTCACCGTGCTGGCGATGTTCGGCCACCGCCTGGGCTGGTTCGAGATGGCCACGCAGAGCTGGATCGAGCTGGCGTTGACGCTGCCCATCGTGCTCTGGGCGGGCGCGCCGTTCTTCATCCGCGGCGCGCAATCGATAGCGAATCGCAGCCCGAACATGTGGACCCTGATCGGCCTGGGCACCGGCGCGGCTTTCGCGTACAGCCTGGTGGCCACCGTGGCGCCGCAGGTCTTCCCGGCCTCGTTCCAGGCCATGGGCCGGGTGGCGGTGTATTTCGAGGCGGCGGCGGTGATCAATTCGCTGACCCTGCTCGGCCAGATCCTGGAGTTGAAGGCGCGCTCGCAAACTTCGGCTGCCATCAAGTCGCTGCTCGGTTTGGCGCCGAAGACGGCGCGGCGTATCAATGCGGACGGCGGCGAGGAAGACATCCCGCTAACCCACGTGCATGTCGGCGACACCCTGCGCGTGCGGCCCGGTGAGAAGGTGCCGGTCGATGGTGTGGTCACCGAGGGCGCCAGCGCGGTCGACGAATCGATGCTCACCGGCGAGCCAATGCCGGTGGGCAAACGCGCCGGCGACAAACTGATCGGTGCAACGATGAACACCAGCGGCGCGCTGGTGATGCGCGCCGAGAAGGTCGGCGCGCAGACGGTGCTGGCCAGCATCGTGCAAATGGTCGTGCAGGCGCAGCGATCGCGTGCGCCGATGCAGCGTTTGGCCGACCGCGTGGCCGGATATTTCGTCGTCAGCGTGGTCGGTGTGGCGCTGCTGACCTTCTTCGCCTGGGGCTTGTTCGGCCCCGAGCCGAGCTGGGTCTATGGCCTGATCAATGCGGTGGCCGTGCTGATCAT
>JANNGJ010000134.1:0-2260 GCA_031403815.1 Burkholderiales bacterium
CGGTGAAGCGATTGCCACCGGCTCCACGCAACGAACTGGTGGCCGCCATGCAGAAATCATGGCGTTGCACGCCGCCCGCGCCGCCGGCCACGACGTCAGCGGCGCAACCGCCTACGTCACGTTGGAGCCCTGCTCCCACCACGGCCGCACGCCGCCTTGCTGCGATGCGCTGATCGAAGCCGGCATCGCCAAGGTGGTGGTCGCCATCGAAGACCCGAACCCGCTGGTCGCTGGCAAAGGCATCGCCCGCCTGCGCGCCGCCGGCATCGAAGTGGAAGTCGTCGGTGGCGATTGGGGCAATGCCTCGCGCGAGCTCAACATCGGCTTCTTCTCACGCATGATCCGCGGCCGCCCTTGGGTGCGGATGAAGGTTGCCGCCTCGCTCGACGGCCGCACCGCGCTGGACGGCGGCGCCAGCCAATGGATCACCGGCGAGGCCGCGCGCGCCGACGGCCATGCCTGGCGCAGGCGCGCCGGCGCGGTGCTGACGGGCATCGGCACGGTGCAGGGTGACGACCCGCGCCTCGATGTGCGCCTGGTGCCCACGGTGTTGCAACCGCTGCGCGTGGTGGTCGACTCGAAGCTTGAGATCACTGCCTCGGCGCGCGTGCTGCAGCCCCCCGGCCGGGCCCTGATCTACACCGCCAGCAGCGACACAGCGCGCATCGCGGCCTTGGCGTCGCCGCCGGTCGAAGTCGCCCGCCTGCCGGCCGACGCCCAGGGCAAGACCGATCTGGCCGCGATGCTGGCTGACTTGGCGCGGCGCGAAATCAACGAGTTGCATGTCGAGGCCGGCGAGAAGCTCAACGGCTCGCTTCTGCGCGAAGGCCTGGTCGACGAGCTGCTGCTCTACGTGGCGCCGCGCCTGCTCGGCCCGGGGCGCGGCATCGCGGCCATCGGCCCGCTGGCCTCGCTGGCTGAGAGCCTGGACTTCGAGTTCGTTGATGTCGAGCAAGTGGGGACGGATCTGCGGCTGCGCTTGCGGCCGCCGGGGCGGGCCGTCTTCTAGCAGGGTCTGCGCTGCGGCAAGCCGCAACGTGCGATCTCAACCCTGCAGCTGCACCACCACCGCATACAGCTTGGCCACATCGGCCGTGCCGTCGGCGCCTGTCACGGCACGCAGCATTTGCAGGCCCTTGGCGCGCGTTTTCGGCGCCTGGGCCAGGGCCAGGGCCAAGCGCAGCTTAGCGTCGTCGGGGCGCTTGAGGTTGCCCTTGGCGATGCCCTTTTCGATCAACTCCACGGCTTTGTCAGACTGACCCATCGAGGCGTAGACGGTGCCCACCTTGACGAGGTCGTTGCCTTCCTTCAGCCCTGCGGCCTCGGTGGCGGCCTGGGCAATTCCAGCAGCGCTTTCGGCCTGCTGCTTGAGCACCAGGTCCTTCAGGCGCTGGTGGCGTGCGGCCTGCTCGCCAGTGCCCAAGGCGCCGGCGGCGTAGCCTTTGTCGACAATGGCTTTGGCCTCGACTGGCAGGCCGGCCTGCAATGCCAGCTGCGTCATTTCCATGAAGTCGTCGGTCTTGGTGATGAGGCCGTTGGCCAACTTCAGGCGCATCACATCGAGGCCCAAGCGGTCAGCGAAGCCGGGCTTGCGTTGCAGCGCAGCCAGGTGGGCGTTCCAGTAGTCCTTTTTCGGGTAGTACAGGACCAGGCGTTCGAGTGCGCTCGAAAACACACCGTTGTTGTTCAGGCGCTTGGCCGCATCGGCCAGGCGCAGCAGGTCGTCTTCGCCGGGGCGGCGACCGGCTTGTTCGGCCGCACTAACCTGGGCCTGCGCGTCCTTGAAGATCTGCGAGTAGTCGCCGCTCTGCGATTGCACGTAGGCAATCAGCTGATTCAATGAGGCGCTGTTGCCGCCGGCAGCGCGGGCCCGGTTGGCCCACTCCGTTGTCTTGGGCAAAACCTATTCAGGCGGGATGAAGCGCCGCGTCAATATTGGCGTAGGTCTGCTCCACAAGCCGCGTCTGCTTTTTATGGATGAACCCACCGTTGGCATTGATCCGCAATCGCGCCGCGCGATCCTCGACACAGTAAAAGACCTCAACAAACAAGGCATGACCTTGCTTTACACCACACATTACATGGAAGAAGCACAGGAACTTTCAGACCGCGTTGGCATTATTGATCACGGCGAACTCATCGCGCTCGGCACACAAGCTGAACTCACAAAACAAATTGGGCAGACCGACACACTCATTCTGCATGTCGGTGAAAACGACGATCCCGAAACACTGTCGCAATCCCTCAAAGGATTGCCAGG